>NZ_JANZKV010000072.1:65476-80995 GCF_025060895.1 Stieleria sedimenti
GGTATTGGGCTTTAGCCGTCGCGGCTCGCTGCTCCGCAGCGAATCAGCAACCGCCCGTGCGTGCCGATCCACGCCCGCGTTCCCAAAAAGTCGCTAGACTGAAGAAGACTCATCCTACGGAGGCCCGTCATGCGATTGCTTCTCTCCATTCTATGCGTCACTGCCAGCTGTGCGGTGCATCCGTGCTCGGCACAGGACTACCAACTCGTCGAGCCGTCGGGCGTGATCACGGGGGACGTTTACATACGTCCCGGACAGATGGTGGTCCACGATGCCAATGGACGGCAATACCTGTTTCAACGCGATCGTTCCTTCGATTCCTTTGACGGTCAGTACGCCGGCTATTGGTTGCCGCCGGTCAACCGTGTGGTCCGGTTTCCCCGATCGGGCCGCGGACGGTTGCTCGTTTCCGACTTGGACGACGTCTTTCCTCGTTACGTGTTCTCGCGACGAAGCGTGCGACCGGTCGGACGTCAGGCGGGGCATCATCATCATCACCACCACGGACCTGCGTTTATTCCACCGTATTTCTTAAACCCCTACGGCTATCCGGCGTTCGGTTACGGATGGCAGAGTTTCGGGACCACGCTCAGCGTTGGCCCTCGCCGTTTCCACCGTCCCTCGCTGCAATCGATCGTCATCGAGTCGAACATCGTTCCGCGACAACCGCTCTCGCCGGTGACGGCCAAGCTGCTCAATACGGCCCAACGCGAAGTCCGGGTAACGGTGACCGATCGCGTCGCACCGGATCAATCCAAACAAATACCGATCGCACCGGGGACCAGTCAGCCGGTGGTCATTCAACGCGACGCCGGCGCGGACCTCGTCCGGCACGTCCTGACCTACGCCCCCGACGGATCGCAGCTCACCCGCGAAGTCACCACGCCGATTGCACCGGTGCCGCGCTACGAATTGACGGTGCATGAATGGAGGCTTCAGTCGGTGGCGATCGATCGCACCGGCAAGAGTCCCAGCGTGATCGAAGACTCGAACTTTCAAGGCCGGGGCCTTGGCCGATTCGAAATCCCCCCCGGCGATCAATTCACCGGAGGGACGTTGGACGTCGTCCGAATCGCCCTCCGCGCCGGCAATCAGGGCACGGTCGCGCCGTTGTTGGACGATCAAGACGACGCGCCGTTGCGACCTGTCTCGTCACTCGAGCAAATGCTGTTGGAACAACGCAAAGCGAGTGGGCAGAAGTGAGTGGGAGTTTGGTCAAAAAATGGGGAACGCGGCGCCGCCGTTTGGTACGTCTTGATCTTTTGACCCACCCATCTTTTGACCTTCTTCTCTTCTCCGCTTCCACTGCGACGTGGACTTAGCCTTACGCTCCGCATGACCTATCATTCCCGGGTAAGTTTTGTTCTCCCCGGAAAAGTGATGCCGGCCCATCTACCCATTCAGGATTGTCTCGCAGACGTTGTAGAGGCCGTCGAAGCACAGCGCCCCGTCATCCTGCGCGCCCCGCCCGGTGCCGGAAAAACAACCGGCGTTCCCCCCGCCTTGATCGACGCGGGTGGGTTGCCGACCGGACAAGTGATCCTGCTGCAACCGCGGCGGATCGCCGCCCGTGCCGCGGCGCATCGCTTGAGCCGACTCGCGGGCGAATCCGTGGGCGGCACCTATGGCTATCACGTTCGCTTCGATCGCAAGGTCTCGTCGCAAACCAAAGTTGTCGCGATGACGACCGGCATTCTGCTGCGACGCTTGACCAGCGATCCGCTGTTGGAAGACGTCGGCTGTGTCATCTTGGACGAATTCCACGAGCGTTCGCTGGAACTCGATTTGGCCCTGGGCATGCTTCATCGCGTTCGCACCACGCTGCGACCGGAATTGCGGCTGGTGGTGATGAGCGCCACGTTGGACACCCAGCCAGTCGAACGGCTGATGCCCGACGCGGTCGTGGTGGAAAGCCATGGGCGTGCCTTTGACGTCGACATCCGTTATGACGAATCACTGTCACGTCGGTCCAACACCCGCGACGCGATCGCCCAGGCCGTTGCCGATCGGGTTCCCGCTGCGTTGCGCAGCAGCGACGGCGATGTGTTGGTCTTTTTGCCGGGTGTCGGCGAGATCCACCGGGCGGCCGATTTGATTCAGGGCATTGCGCGAACGGAATCGCTCCAGGTTTGCAAGCTCTACGGCGACCTGTCACCGGCCGACCAGGATGCCGTGCTGGCGGCTTCGGATCAACGCAAGATTGTGCTGGCGACCAACGTCGCGGAAACGTCGATCACGATTCCGGGCATCACTTGCGTCATCGACACCGGGCTGGCTCGTGTGATGCAATACGACACATCGGTCGGCGTCCCCAGTCTGCGTCTGCAGCCGATTTCCAAAGCCTCTGCCGACCAGCGTGCCGGCCGCGCCGGCCGAACCGCACCCGGCGTGTGCTTTCGCTTGTGGCCGCTGGCGCTGCATCGCAGCCGTCCCGATCACACGGCGGCGGAAGTCTCGCAAGCCGATCTCTCGTCGGCACTGCTGATGCTGGCGTCATGGGGCGAGCGCGAGGTGTTCGATTTTCCCTGGGTCACACCGCCGACCGAGCATGCCGTCGAAGCGGCCATCCACCTGCTCGTTCAGCTGGGCGCGATCGATGCGTCGCTCGCGGTCACGGCGTTGGGCAATGAAATGAATCGTTTGCCGGTGCATCCGCGTCTGTCACGTCTGATGCTGGCGGCGAAACAATTTGGCTGTGTGGAACATGCTGCGGTGGCCGCGGCGCTGTTGTCCGAGCGTGACCCGTTTGACCGATCGGCGGGATCCGATGCGCATCACGAAGGAATCCAAAGCGATCTGATCCAACGCGTGATGCGAATCCAACGTCACGCCGGCGGAGCACCCGATCCCGGCATTCATCCCGCGGGCGCGAAACAGATCCAACGGGTCGCGCACACGTTGGGCAAGACGCTTCGCGAGTCATCGCATCATATCGGCGTGGACGACTCGATGCCGACCGAGGAGGCGATCACTCGGTCGCTGCTGGCGGCTTTTCCCGATCGGCTGGCTAAGCGTCGTGCACCGGGATCGGCTTCCGGAGTGATGGTCGGCGGGCGTGGCGTCAAGCTCGACCGCTCGTCTTCGGTTCGCAGTGCCGAATGGTTCGTTTGCGTCAGCGTGGATGGCAAGGGCGAAGAATCATTGGTGCGACTCGCGTCGGCGACGGAGCAGGCTTGGTTGCCGGAGGACCTGATGGAATCCAAACGAGAGTGTTTCTTCCACCCCAGTTTGAAAGCGGTGGTGGCGCGGGACCGCAGGTACTTTTTAGATCTGCTGATCAGCGAATCGACCGCGCAGTGCAAGAGCGATGATCAGACGACCGAGTTGCTTTGTCGTCATGCGACGCCCCAGCTCGATTCAATTCTGCCGGGCAAAGACAAGACGCTGCATAGTTTCCTGGCCCGGTGGCGGTTTTTGAGCGAGCAATGCGATGATTCCCCGTTGCCGATGACGGTCGACCAAGCGCTCGAAGCGGTCCTTCAAGACCTTTGTCGCAATCGAACCTCGTTCAACGAATTGTCACGCGCGCCCTGGCTGGATCACCTCAAGGGACTGCTCAGTTACGAACAACTGCGGTGGTTCGATCAGCAAGCCCCGGAATCGATGTTGGTTCCCAGCGGCAATCGAATCCGGCTGGACTATCCGCCGGGCAAACCGCCGACGCTGGCGGTTCGCATTCAAGAGCTTTACGGCTGGGAAAAAACGCCGCGGGTCGCCGGCGGGTCGGTCCCGTTGCAATTGCATCTGCTCGGACCCAATCGCCGTCCCCAGCAGATCACCGACGACTTAGAAAGCTTTTGGAAGACGACGTACATCGAAGTCCGCAAAGAACTCAAACGCCGCTACGCCAAACACCATTGGCCGGATGATCCCGCCACCGCCGTGGCCACGCCCAATGGTCTGAAGCCGAGAAACTAGCCCGCCGCTCTGCGACCGGGCCAGTCATCTCGACTGCGCAATCGTCGAAGAATCGAAAAAAAATTGTTTCGGTTGAAAACCGGGCGAACGTTGCCCCTTGTGAATGGGCAGCGACCCTGGCCTCGCGTTTGGAGTCCTTTTGATGTTCTAACGAACGGAGGTAGCGACTCAATTCAGTCCTTTGTTTTTTTGGTATGCGTCCGCCTGGTGGCCCAGACGCATGGGCATCGCCTGGTTCCTCGCTGCCGTGCATCCATCTTCGCTACCGTGAGATCTTTCGCGTTTTAGGAGTATTCCCGTGTCCATGTTCCGCCCTCTCCGTTCCAGAATCTCAAAGAAGCAAGCCACCCGCCTTCGACCCACCCTGGAACCGCTCGAAGACCGAAGGATGTTGGCCGCGGATCCACTACTCGGTTCGCAATACAAAGATGGCAGTTCTGATCTTGGTCATGATCGAGACGTCGAGCAATCGTGGAGAGGTCCCACGTACAACGCGTCTCCACAGAGCTCTCGCGATGTAACAGTCATGAGCTGGAATCTCTATCTCGGTGGAGATCTTGCTCCTGTTCTGAATGCACTATTAACGGGAGATCCTCAACAGATTGTTCAGGCCAGCACGGAGCTCTGGCAGTCGGTCCTGGCCACGAACTTTGAACTCCGAGCCGAAGCCATCGCGGATCAAATTGAATTCGCTCAACCAGAATTGATTGGCTTGCAGGAAGCCGTGGTCTGGCGGACCGGCCCGTTGAATCCAAACGAATCTGCCATGGACGTCCAGTTTGACTTCACAGAGATTCTGTTGGACGAACTGAACGAGCGCGGAATGCACTATGACGTCGTTGCCAAAACCCAGGGGATCGATGCGGAACTCACGGGCTTTACGACGCTACCTAATCCGTCCAATCCATACGGAGTACTCGAAGACATACGGCTGACCGATCGGGACGTCATTTTGGCTCGCACCGATTTGCCTAAGTCGCAGCTCAAGTTGTCGAATGTCCAGGAAGAAAACTTCGATGTCGCCCTCAGCGTACCAGGAGTCTTCTCGGTGCCTCGAGGATGGAACTCAGTGGACGTGAAAATCCGCGGCAAAGAATTTCGCTTGATCAACACCCACCTTGAGATAGCCGATTTTCCGCAAGTGCAAATGGCCCAAGCCTGGGAACTCCTCAGCACTGCGGCCGCTACCGATATGGCGGTCGTGATTTTGGGCGATTTCAATTCCAGTGCGGTGCCCGGGCAACCCAATGATACGCCGACTTACGAACTGCTGTTGGGAGCGGGCTTCCGGGACACGTGGGAAATGACTCAAGTCACGGAGGCGTTCACCTGCTGTCAAGCATCGGATTTGCGAAACGAATCTTCCATTATGGATTCGCGCATCGACCTCGTCCTCGTTCGTGGTCCCTTGGACGTAATCGACACGGACGTAGTCGGTGAGGAGCAAGTCGATCGCACAATGCAATTTGCGGATGCTCCGTCGGGCCTGTGGCCATCCGATCATGCCGGTTTATTGGCGACATTGGTATTGCCTAGTCGGCAACGAGGAAACCAGCCCTTTCTATTCATTGAGTCCGGGGCCTCCGTCGTTTCCACCGGAAATGAACGTGGTGACGAAGAAGTTCTAGTCGATGGAATCGAGGTGAAACGCCCCAGAGCGATATCGCTCAACGCTGTCGACGACCTTTGGCAGCAAGCTGGGCGAAGGAGAGATGTCAAGTTGTTGGGCGTGGAAGTCCCTCCTCTTGGCCTGTCTTTCCACGAGGACGAAGAAGCCGACCTACTGGAATGGTTGGGCCAGCGGGTATCTCGCCCAATGAGTTTGACTCAGTTTTAAGGCGAGTGGGCTTGATCGAGCCTTTCCCCGCGGCAACATGGGCAGTCCCCTCCTAAGTTGCTTCATTTCAACGGCTTGCGGTGGCGGAGCGAATTCGCCCGGATCATTTCCAGAGGCCGCAATGGAAATTGGCGCTCTCCAGACACAACAAAGCCTGCATCTCTACAGGTTGTATCGCACGCATCTCGATACAATTTGTTTCTGTTCGTGACAGATCTTCAGCGGTCCATCGCGCGCGAGAGCCTTTCTTGATGAACGATGGGGCTTGAGGATGTATCGACGGCCGTGATGCTGAAACACCGATCACGAGTGGAAGGTTGCGGAAATTGCGGAGCACCTTGATCGGTCTCCCGAACGCGTTGCAGCACGAATGTGTCGCGGATTGAAAATACTTCGTAGCGTAATGGTGCCACCGAATGACTGAGTCGAACCAGGATCGAGAAGCTGAATTTGACCGCATCGTACACCAGTACTATGCGGCGATTGAAAACGGCGACGAGGTCAACCACCACCAATTCATCGATGAACACTCGGGCTACCGGGAAGAACTCCAGTCCTTTTTCGCAGACCTCGAGCACCTCGGAGATGTCGCACTTCCGCAGACAGAGGGATTGAATGCGACGAAGTATCGAAAAGGGACGATTGCCCCGGGGACATCGTTCACTTATGTCGGCGAGTATCGCATTCTGGAAGAGGTCGCTCGCGGTGGGATGGGCGTGGTATTCAAAGCACGACAGGAAAAGCTTCGTCGTACCGTCGCTCTCAAAATGATTCTTACGGGTCCGTTTGCAAGTGCAGCGGAAGTCGAACGATTTCAGCGAGAGGCAAGGGCTGCAGCCGCCTTGAAGCATCCCAACATTGTTGGTGTTCACGAAATTGGGATTCACGACGGCCACCATTATTTTACGATGGATTTCGTTGACAGCGAGAGTTTGTCTGGGAGGTTGCAGCGAGGGTCGCTTTCCGACCACGAAGCGGCTGGAATGTTAAAGCAAGTCGCCACTGCGACGCACTATGCTCATCAAAACGGCGTTTTGCACCGAGATCTCAAGCCCAGCAATCTACTCATTGATCATTCTGGTCAGCCGCACGTCACGGATTTCGGACTCGCCAAGCCACTTGGTGGTCGCAATGAGGACACGATTGAAGAAATCACCTGCAGCGGTCAAATCCTGGGGACCCCGAGTTACATGTCCCCCGAGCAGGCACAGGCAAAACATCAACTCGTCGGTGTTGCCAGCGACATCTATTCGCTCGGCGCGATTCTTTACGCCTGCCTCTGTGGTCGAGCGCCCTTCGTCGCTGAATCCTCGATCGAAACGCTTCGTCAGGTGATTCACGACGAACCGATTCCACTACGGGTCTTCAATCAGCGTGTCCCCAAAGACCTCGAGAACATTTGCCTGAAGTGCCTCGCAAAGGAACCCCATCGAAGGTACGGCACAGCGGAGGCACTCGCCGACGACTTGCAGCGTTACCTGCAAGGCCGTCCAGTTCTTGCGCGACCGATTAGCCGGTTCGCGAAGACGTATCGTTGGGCGAAACGCAATCCATGGATCGCCGCGACCGCAACGCTGTTTGTGCTGGTTGCGTTGTCAGGTCCGATCGTGGCCTTTCGCGAATCCGCACTTCGTTTCACCTCCGAGAATAATCTCAAGTTTGCCGAGGAGGAAACACGTCGAGCCAATGCGAATGCCGACGCGGAGCGGGACGCTCGTAAGATTGCCGACAGGGCGGCTGCGCGGTCGAAATATTTCTTGGCGATGGCGCATTGGGACGCGGGAAGAACGCGAAAGGCGTTGCGCACGCTTGAAGAAGTTCCAAAAAACCAACGGACAATGGAATGGAATCTCGCATACCGAGAATTCCTGAGTTCCGCGGTCACGTTCTATGGGCACACCGGCGAGGTGTTTTGCGTCGATGTTAGTCCGAACGACAATTGGATCGCCTCGGCGAGCGATGGGGAACTGCGAATCTGGAATCTGTCGTCCGGCGAGCAGCACCGTTTGATCAAAACGGACGGTCGAGTGACCTCCCTTAAATTCCTCGATGACAGCCGTCGGCTGCTCGCGAGCATCGGGAACCAAATTTGCGTTTGGGATACCAGCGATGGCCGCAAGCTAAGAACATTGGAGGAGATCGGTCCGTTCAATCAGATTCAGTGTTTTGCAATCAGCCCCGATGAATCGGTCTTAGTCACCGGAACAGGTCGCCGTGAGGAACCCGGGCAAGTCTCCTTCTGGGACTTCGAAACCGGCAATCGAACAAAGCGAGTCGAGATCCACAACTCGTCCGGAGTGTTCCGAATCGACTTGAGCCCGGACAAGCAGTTATTCGCAACAGTGGGCTACAACCATCGGTTTTCAATTCGTCATTTTGAATCCGGAGAGGAGGCGTGGCCAGGCTCGTCGGGATACAGTGACGTGGAATTTCATCCGAGCGGATATTCCGTGGCGTTGCTGAGTTTTTCCGGCGACATCAACGTGATGAAATCCGCGAAAGGGTCGATTTTAAACATCTATCCGGGGCCGGAATCCGGACGAGGCTCCCAAACGATTGAGTGGAATCCGACGGGAACGTTCTTAGCGATCGGGACGGTCGATGGTCGAATCGAAAGGGTGTCACCGTCGACTCGGTTCTTGGACCAACAACTGGGGCATTTGGGAGCCGTCAATGACATTGCGTTTTGCAGTGACAAGGCAAGATTTGTGAGCGTCGGCGCCGATCGCAGCGTTAGAGTTTGGGGCGGAGAAACCGTCTCTCCCACTCTGGCAGTTGAGAACAAGTTCCCTGTGGGTCGAGTTCCAAACCTGTACGATTGCATCAATGTAGCCTGGAGCCCTGATGGAACGAGGCTCGCATCTGGGAGCGTGAGCAACCAGATCACCATCTGGGATGCCGCGACACTTGAGACGCTTCACACGGTCGGAATGCATCCCGACCTGATCAACGATATCGCGTTTTTTCCTGACGGCGAAAAGGTCGCCTCGGCTTGTGCTGACAAGTTGCTTCGCGTTTGGAAGCTCGACCAAGGAGAAGAGCTCTTGACGCTATCCGGGCACCGCGGCTTCATTTCGGAGGTCGAAGTCAGCCCGGATGGGAAATGGATGGTCTCGGGCGATCAAAACTCCGAGGTCCGATTGTGGAACGCGGAAACCGGCCAGTTGATCCGATCATGGTTCGGGGCGTCTCGACAGGAAGGCTGGGTGCGGTTTTCGCCAAACGAGACATGGATCGCATACGTCGCTGATGGCGGCACCGTCGAGGTCCGAGAGATCGTCTCGGGTGAACTCGTCCGGACGATCCAACCTGCTGTCTATCCGTCTTGTATTTCCTTCGCCGAGAAGTCCTCAACACTTTGGGTGGGTGGCGGTTCGTATTACACCAATGGAATCGAAGCGTGGAACATTGATACCGGCAAGCAAGTCTTCCGCAAAAGCCTGGGATCGAATGAACTGATCACCAGCCTCTCCTTCTCTCCAGCACACGATCGACTACTGACAGCGGACTTCATTGGCACCGTCAAACTTTGGGACACCGATTCGTGGGAAGAACTACGTCAGTTCAGAGGCAACCGAAGAAGGACAATCGTTCGATTCTCGCCGGCGGATCTCTCCTGTGTCTGTGGATCCTACTCGCATTCAGGGTACGGAGATTTTGCGGATCCCTATGGAACGGTTCGGGTGTGGGATGCCTCCGATCGATTCGAAGTGGCGGAAGTTTATTCTGGTTTCGAAAACGAAGTTCAGACGGCAGGATTCAGCAAAGACGGAAGCAAGATCGTCGGCGTATCAAAGGCGGGCAAGAAGGGCACGTGGGATCGACAGTCGGGAGAACGACTGACGGAAGACTCCATTGCTGAGGAAGAACCCCTGAATCATCGCTTTGGTGATCTGATTGCGATCCCTTTCGATGACCGTGTTCGGATCTTTGACTTGGCCTTCCGCCGACAATCGAGGTTCTCCCAAATTCAAAAGTTAAGCCGCAAGGCTGTTGAGCGTTCGAATCGCATGGCAGTCAATGGAGCCTACAGGGGACCGTCTGTTGCCCTCTTTGAAATGGGATGGCTAATCGAGCGAGGCATGCTTTCTGAGTCAGAAAAAACTCGCCTGCTGCATTGGTTAGCACGCAAAGCGATCGCTTTGAAATCGGCATACGCCAAGCGATATCCGGAGGAGGCGAATGTCGATTTGAACCTGCTGCTACCACGAGACGTCCGCCGAGCCATCAAAGAGTACTCCCTGGACGATCCGAAATGGCTGGAAGAACCCGAAGCCGATGAAACCGACGCGTTGCCGGATCATCAGTCCGCGCTGGTCGTTGCGTTGGACATCCAAAAGAAAATTGAGCAAGCAACCAATCTCCAGAATCAAAAAAAGTTCGACGAGGCGAGGGGACTCTGTCGCGAAGTTCTTGCGATCATGCAAGCTCAAACGGACGATCCCTTCGAAACACTCGCGCGAATTGGCAGTCGCAAAAATCCCTTCACGATGAACGACCTTTTTAATCGACTTGCAAGCTTGGAACAGGCCGCGAGACGCCCCAAAGCCAGAATCGACGTACTCGAACAACTTGTCGATTTGATTCGCCGCGGTATGCGCCCAGATGTTGCACTGGATTGGCGATACCTTGGGCAGATCCAGTTCGAGCTAGAAGATTTCAAACAGTCGGGCGAGGCACTCAATCGTTATCTCAGCATGACTGATAAGTCCGAGTTGATTCCAGAGGTTGGTGAGCTTTCCGCATTTCTGAATGCCGATGACTTTCACCTGGTCTATCGCGTGATGCGAACGCGTGGCTTGCGGCCAGCGATCATCGATGGCGAACTGAAGGAAGGCGTCCCCGTCTACCGCGCACGATTTAAACCGATCGACTGTAGGTTTTATAACTATTATGGAATTGAGAAAAGGACGTTCACCGAACTCTCCAATCGATTTGCAAAGCAGGGATTTGCTCTGGTTCACGAAGACCGGTTTGACAATGCAGGGCGGGAAACCTACTCCGCGGTTTGGGAACAACCGTGGGGGGACTTGCGACCGTAAAACTCAAACTTCTTGGAGAGCCTTCATATGGACTTTGGGGATCTAACGCGACATATTCGCTGGGAGATGACGGATCAGCAGAGAATTCGCCAATGTGGGTAGAACTGCATATTTGCCAATACTCGCAAGTAGGTAAGGTCCAGCCGGACCCGTCGCATTGCCGCATAGCCAAGTCTAGCCGCACTCTGTACAGCGATGCGTTTCATGTGGGGGAATTTGCGTGAAACGTCTTTTCCGTCAACCAGAACACGACATGCCCAAGCACGAAACGACACGCGCCGCACTCCTCGACTTCGCCGCATCATCTCCCGCCGTGATTGGCTGGCATTCCATCGCCTTGCCATCGCTCGGCTGCGTCTTTCTGGCTGATTCCCGCGCGGAAGGGACGATGACGATCTTAGAAGCCGTTGCCGGCCATCACGGTCGACTCGTGGCGTCGGGGCCGAAGTCCGGTTCACCGTGGATCGGTTGCCTGGTCGAGCCGAACGAAACACGAGGGCGAGCACTTTGTCTTTCATTCGCTTCGGCACAGCTGTGGGGCTTGGCTAGCGATCGCCGGGGAGTCTATAAAGGTCGTCCAATCGGTGATGCGTCATAGCACTCCGGTTTTGACCCTGAACAACTACGGGCAACTGTTTCCCGGCCAGTGTGAGGGGGCGCCCGTGAAGCTGGCAGCGATGATGTCAGACACGAAAACCGCAATCCGGCCACAGATTGGTCACATTCGCCAAGCCGGCGAAGGCTGATAGAGGCCGAGATTGCTAGAATACGCCGTTATTTACGGCATTTGCCCGGGTGGTGGAATTGGCAGACACAGGGGATTTAAAATCCCCCGGCCGTATTAGGCTATACCGGTTCGAGTCCGGTCCCGGGTACTTTTCTCTTGGTTCGCCGCCCGCCGCGATCCATCATGGTGCGCAGGTCAGCGGCCAATGTCTCACGCGAAGTCGTCAAGACAAGATCACAGCCATCTTTCGTCCCCTCGCCGGCCACGTTCCGTGGACTCGCATTTTCTTGTCACCCATTTTTCTGCCCGCCATTTTTCTGCCACCCCGCGCCGGGGCTGCCATCAGCTCCCGATTCAAATTGCTCGATCAAAGCCCTGATGACGCCGTCAAAAGCAGCGGCCGGGACTCCCGTCTGGCCGATTCCTAATGACGTGCGAATGGGGACTTGTTACCCTCGGCAATCCCAATCGCAGAGCGGAGGCATTTCCAATGCGAATCTGTTTCTTTCTGGTCGGTTTGTGTCTTTGCCATGAGATCGCCAGTTGCCAAGATCCTCCTGCTCCAACGCTGAAGTGGGCATTGCCGCAGACGGTGCGTCTCACGGACCCCGGTGTTTTTCCGGTTCGCATCGCGACCTTGCCGTTTTTCGAAAACGAAAATGGTCCAGAGGTCAGAACGAGCACGATTGCCGCGCCCCTCCGTGGTCGGGCAACTCCTGGCGAGGCCGACGAACCCTGGATGTACCCGCTGACGATTTCAGATTCTCCTGACCGACAGGAGCTGAACTCGCTCGCCATGAGCGGGAGTTACGTGGAGTCAGGCGGAATCAGAATCTCTGAAGCCACCAGTCGGGTCATCCATGCAGAAGTCGCAAGTTTTGGTGAGATCGTCAAATGGTATTCGGCGAAACTGGGTGATACCAAACTCTCGCAGGCTCTTGAGGCATTCGATGAGCACTCTGCAGGCGAGCCGGATTTCCGCCAAGATCGATCGGTAGGTTTCGCGGTTCCGACGACGACGCATCTGACCTACAGATTCACCCCGGATGCGAAATCGATCACCATCCTGCACGCTGAAGATGAAGGCGATCGCGTTGCCATTTCATTGCTCGGAACGAAGACAGAAACCGCCATCGAAGTCATCAGACGATTCGCAATGCCGGCGGATCGTGACGGTGCAATTGACGTAGCCGACTAGCGGGACGAGGTTGACGGTGGATCGAATGCTGACGAGACGCTACCGATCCTCGTCGCCCGACGTCGCGAGGAGCGGCTGGATGGCGTTGGCAATCCGCTCCCCCACCCTCTGTGCGGACCGCGGGCCGTAGTGGCCGGCGGCTACCCAATCACTGTCGGCTACCGATAAAGATCCTCTCAGATCCAAGACGGCGACGCGATCCGGTGATGGCGAAGTGCGGCTCGTGGTTGCCGGTTGATCGTCGCCATTGCTCGGCAAGAATACCAAGATCAGTTTCGCGCCGCGTCGCTCAAAGTACTCCCGCATCTCTGAAAACAGATTGTTGCCGTCCTGCTGAGGGTTTGTTTCATCGGTGCCTGAGTTGTCGTGACCCTGATGACCGTTTTTGATCGGTTGTCCGGTTGCCAAGTCTTGCGGGCGGGGCAACCGGGAATAAACCTGGTCGGCCAACCGGCATCCGCCCGCCAGCACATAGCTTTGACGAAATGGCCGCCCGATGCGGTGGGGAAGCCCGCGCGGGTTCATTGCAATGTTGTCGTGAAACCAAAACAGATCCCCCACAGGCTTCGACGGCGTCGAGGAATAGTTTGCGAAGACTTCGGTTTCTGAATGCCGTCCATAGGCGTTGACCACCACCACGCTCGGGTGGACACGTCCCTCAAAGTATCGCTTGAACTTGTAGAAATCCCGAGAGAGATCGAAACCCGGTTGCGAGAGTGTCTGCACCCTGACGGGAACAACCGAGTGTTTGGCGATCTGGGCGGCAACGGACTGATCGTCGCGTAGCCCGTAGGAGAACATCATCGACCCGCCCCCCAACAAAACGACCTCTTGACGGGGCGCATCGCGATTGCCATCGGTCGACACGGGCAACCGGAACCCGTTTTCATCGAGCCGGAGTGGCACCCTCCAGGCGCCGTCCCGATGGCGCATGGCGCCGACGTAGTGGGGCGTAAACACGAAACCGAGTTCTTCATCGGGCCGGTGAATCCCGACTTCAAACCACGTCTGGTAGAAAAGTGGGAACGGGACGACCGATCGCACAAAACACTCGGCCGCAACCACGCCCAAGATCCCCCACACCAAGCAGCGCATCACGACGCGAAAGCGTGGCCCGCGGAAAACCGGGGGGGAGTCCATGGACAACCTCAGAATTGAAAGTAAATGAATGGCGTGGAATGAAAACCGACGGTGACAATCGAGACAAATAGAAACGTGAACGCCGCACACCTCTGCGGCAAGGGTAGTCGCAGCAGGACGAACTCGTCTTGAGCGACCATTTGCCAATAGTGGAAGGCCTGCAGCAGCACAAAGGATGAGATCACCGGCACGGCGTAATGCCAGGCATCAGGCGTCCATCGCAGGTCGGTCATGATCTGCCGCGCGAAGTCAGCAATCTGTGCGGTGGACGAACAACGAAAAAGGATCCATCCGAACAGCGTGAATCCCATCGTGGTGCTGATCGAGAAAATAGATCTCAGTGAACTCTTGCGTTTCCACCCGAAGCCGAGCCCCTCGAAAGCATGCCAAATGACAAGCAACACACCGTGATAGACGCCCCACAAGACGAAATTCCACGCTGCCCCGTGCCAGAGACCACCGAGGACCATGGTAACCATCAAGTTGACGCACGTTCGCGCTCGTCCACGTCTGCTACCGCCAAGCCCAAGATAGAGATACTCCTGCAGCCAGGACGAAAGCGAGATGTGCCATCGACGCCAGAAGTCTCGCGGACTCTCCGCGAAATAGGGAAAGCGAAAATTGACCATCAGCTCGATCCCCATCAGCCGAGCGAGGCCACGCGCGATCAGCGAATAGCCGGCGAAGTCACCGTAGATCTGAACCGCAAACCCCAACGTTGCGAGCAGCGCGATCAGCCCGGAGTACGAATGGGGTGACGCGAAGACTTGATCGACCATCGGCGCGAGCGAGTCCGCGAGGACTACTTTTTTGAAGTATCCCAACAGGATCTGCTGCATGCCCATCGAAAGGTCGCGGCGCGAAATGACGCGGGCCTGCTTCAACTGAGGCATCAATCGACAGGCTCGCTCAATCGGACCCGCCACCAGTTGCGGGAAGAACGCAACATACAGGGCGACCACCAGCGGGTCGCGTTCGGCGTGGCACTTCCCACGATACACGTCGATCGAGTAGCTCATCGTCTGGAAGGTGTAGAAACTGATCCCCACCGGAAGAATCAGTCGTAGCGTCGGCAGATGAGGCGTGAATCCGAATTGCGAAAGCAGCGTTGCAAACGAGCTGATGCCGAAATCATAGTATTTGAAGAATCCCAAAAGCCCCAGATTGAACGCGACGCTGGCGATAAGACAGAGCCACCGGCGTCGTTGGGTAGGACTGGCTTCGATCCCGATGGCGACAAAATAATCGACCGCCGTTGACGCCCAAATCAGCGATAGGAACCTCCAATCCCAGGCGCCATAAAACACATAGCTGGCGATCAGAAGGAGTGTGTTTTGGATTGGCAATGATCGACGCGTCACCAAGTACAGAACGTAGGTGACCGCGAAGAAAATGAGAAACAGAGGGCTGTTGAAGAGCATCGAATGACCGCCGCAACCCGTGTAAATGGCGAGGTAGGAATCTTGGAGGGCCCGGACCGGTGCAATCTCGCTCCACGTCCCGATGCAACGTCGACAGGATCTCGTCGGCACTCACAAACGAGAGACCTCGATTCTGGCTTCCCGAGATGTTGCGTCAAGCAGTGACAAATTCAGCCTATCATGAACTTACGGCCGGAACGACCAGGTGTCGAACGACTCTCAAGGAACTTCCTACC
>NZ_JANZKV010000073.1 GCF_025060895.1 Stieleria sedimenti
GGCCCGTAGGCTCGCGCCAGACCGCTGATAGTGCCTGCCTAGAAGTTCGCTTGACCCTTGATCGTGCGCTGGGCGACCTGCCAAGCTTCGGTCAGGTGATCGGCATACTGATCGGGCGACAGCAGGACGCCCGAGCCGTCTTCGGCGAAGTCCAGTTCGATCATCCATCCGGCGCCGTAGGGATCGGCGTTGATCAGCGAGGGGTCCGAAAGAACGTGTTCGTTGATCGCCGACAGCGTGCCGGCGATGGGCGCATACAGATCGCTTTCCGCTTTCTTGCTCTCGATCGCGCCGATCATCTGACGGTGCTCGACCGCCGTCGGTGCTTCGACTTCCCAGTCCAGAAAGTAGACGTCTTGCAACAAGCGAACGGCGTAGGCCGACAACCCGAACCGCCACGTGCTGTCCTGAGAACCTGAGCCGGGCTCGATGCATCGAGCCCACATGTGGTTCTTGGCGTATTGACGGTCCCGCGGAAACGTGGCTTCGAATTCACCCATCGCAAAGGTGAATGATTCGGTGCTACGTGTATCGGACATTCTGATGTTCCGGCTCAAAGAACACGGGCAGCATGGCGTCGACTCGCAGCAACCCGTAGCGGGTCAATTCGATGCGGTCCCCGCTGATCGTCGCCCAACCGTCTTCGACATACTTCTCCCATTCCGACTTCCATCGCTCAAGAATGTTGACGCCAAATTTGCTTTGGAAGTAATTCACGTCCAGGTAACCGAGCTTGAGCATCAAAACCATCTCGCGGATCAGACGCTGATGATCGGTCGGGACATAGCCGCGTCCCAGCGGCAGCGAACCCGATTCGACCGTCGAAAGGTATTGTTCCAACTCGGCGACGTTCTGATAATGCACGCCGCTGACGTGGCCGAAGCTGGCGATTCCGGTGGCCAGCAAGTCGGCGCCTTTGAAGAGATTATCGCGGTACGAGAAATTCACCTTGGACGGATCTTTCACGACCGTGTAGGCGCTGCTGATGCTGTAGCCGGCATCGAGGAATTCGTTGAACGCGTAATCCACCCAGGCACGCTTGGTGGTCCAATCGGCCACGGGGCTGGTCGTGTGGTTCTCCAACATGTCCTTGCTGATCACGGTGTTGAACGGCAATTCCATCTGATAGATCGTCACACTCTCGGGCGACATGTCGATGGCTTGGCGAATGTTATCCTTCCAGTTGTCCCAGGTTTCACCGACCATCCCGGAAATCAAGTCGATGTTGACGTTCGGGAACTCGGCTTCGGCGATCCATTCCCAGGCCCGGAAAACCTGTTTGGACAGGTGAGCACGGCCGTTCTCTTCGAGTAGCTTGTCCGAGAAATTTTCGACCCCCAGGCTGAGCCGCGTGACGCCGAGTTCTTCGCGAAGTGTTTTGACCTTCGTTTCGCTCAGCGTTCCCGGTTCACATTCAAACGTCACCTCCTCGGCGCCGTCCCAGGTGATGTGTTGGCGGAGTCGTTCGGCAAGTTTCGTCAGTTGCTTTGGCGAGAGGAAGCTGGGGGTGCCGCCGCCGAAGTAGACGAAGCGGAAGGGGCGGTCCTTCATCACCTCCGTTTCGCTGACCATTGAAATTTCGTTGCACAGGGCATCGACGTAACGCTGGACTTCCGGCGCGGTCACATCCGTGAAAACTTTGAAGTAACAGAACTTGCAACGTTTTCGGCAAAACGGGATGTGCAGGTACAGCCCCAGCGGCGTGGTTTCGACCGCGGGGCTATGCAGCGCCGAAACGACTGCCTCCAACGCATCCTTCTTCCATTGGCTGTAGGGCGGATAGTTCGAAATAAAGTAGCTGCCGACTTCAGTTTTCGAATCACTAGCGGCGGACGACATGGGCAGACTATTTCAAAGAGCGTAGAAATCAGTGAACGGTGTTCTCGGTCAACGGTGTCGTTGATCGGAAGTGTTTATTGTAACCGGTCGTCACCCCCGGGGTCATCGGTGCTCTCGCTGGCGGATCACCTGGATCGCCCGCTGAAGATCATCCGGAAGGGGGGCTTCGAACGTCATCGATTCGCCGCTTTGGGGATGACAGAGTGTCAAGCGACGCGCGTGCAGCGCCTGTCGATCGAGGACCTGGGGGCTACCCGCGACGGTGCCCTGTCCCTGCAGCCAAGATTCGGCCGCGACGGCGTGTCCCGCGTAGAGCCGGTCACACAGGATCGGGCAGCCGAGGTGGGCTAGGTGGACGCGAATCTGGTGGGTGCGGCCGGTTTTGGGGCGGACCCGAACGAGAGTGAAGCGACCAATCCGCTCCATCACTTCGTAGAACGTGCTGGCCGGCTTGGTGGTCGGGTGATTTTCCCGAATCGCCATTTTGTCACGCTGGTATGGATGGCGTCCGATCGGTGCGTCGATGACATCGCGATCGCGGTCGAGTCGTCCCACGGTGATGGCGAAGTATTCTTTTTCGACTTCGCGATCATGCCATTGCTGGGCCAGCGCCATGTGAACGGCATTGGTCTTGGCGACGACGATGACGCCGCTGGTGTCCCGGTCCAGCCGGTGAACAATCCCCGGTCTCGTCGGGCCGCCGACGTCGGACAGGCACTGGAAGCGGTGTGCGAGCGCGCTGGTCAACGTTCCCTGCCAATTGCCGCGGGCCGGGTGCACTACCATCCCCGGCGGTTTGTTGACGACGACAAACCCGTCGTCTTCGTACAACAGGTCCAGCGGAATGTTCTCCGGGACCACTTCATCGGAGAACGCTTCGGGCAGCTGAAAGCGGATCGTCTGTCCAGCCTTGATCCGAAAACTGGGACGCACCGTTCGCCCATCCACCGCCGCTTGATCCTCTTGAACCGCCTGACGGATTTGCGTGCGACTGTAGCCGTCGCAGGCGCTGGTCAGAAATAGATCGATGCGTTGATCGGCCGCCGACGCAGGGACGACGAAATCCCGGAAAACCGGATCGCTCGATTCGTCGTCGAGAGCCTCGTCATTCGAGGCTTCGTCGCGGGGGGGCTCGTCGCTGATGGCAGCGTCTTCGTTAGAAAGTGACTCGGACTTCACGCGAGGTGGATCAATGGATCTTTGATTCGGTTTGAGTATCGCGGCGGAGCCGATGGTCAGTGGAACGGCTCGTTGCCTGGCGGCTGAAGCCCAATACNNCTCGCTGACGCGTCGGGCTGGCATCATCGCGCTGCTGCTCCCACTGCATCAAATTCGGTTACTCGGCCGATTCGTCGGCCGTGTCTTCGGAGTTCTCGTCCACCGTCTCGTCGCTGGCAGTTTCCGGTTCGGTCGTTTCCGGTTCGGTCGTTTCCGGCAGTTCCAGCCCACCTTCGATCGGGGCGTTGGGCTCGTCGGACGACTTCAAATCGTCGCCCATGTTCAGATCGGGAAGGTCCAAATCGGGCAGATCGGGCAGCGAGGAGGCACCGGGAAGTTCTGGCGGCAGCGAGGGGTCGGCCGGCGAGAAGTCTTGGTCGGAGAACCACGCCAAGAACTCGACGGTGTCCGGGTTGGAAAGGCGGTCGATGCGTTCCTGAGCCACCGCGACCATGGCTTCGGACTCGTTAGCGTCGACGGTTCGCTTGTAAGCGTCGATCGCCTCATCGATTTCGCCCAGCGATTCGGCGGCCATGCCCAGGCCAAAATTCGCCCGGGACAGCAACAACGTTTCGTTGGATGCCGCTCGGGCGTCGCTGAAGTGATCTTTTGCCTGCGACAGCAAGGTTTCGGCTTCGTCGCGGTCCTGGTACAGCGAATTGATGCCCTGGGCCAAGCTGTCGTTGCCCTGAAACAGCAACGACCAAGCGGCCGCGACGGTATCGGGGTACTGGGACGCAACTTCGGGGTTTTCCATCAGCAATTGCAACGTCGCGTCGCTGCGTTTGGCAACTTCGCCGCTGGAATAAAGCCCCACGGCGATCAAGGCCACAATGACGATCACCACGGCCGTCAGGATGAGCTTGGAATAGGGCTCAATCTTCTTGTAAAAGCCGGCCAAATTTTCGGCGACGATGTTCTGTTCCAGTTGTGCCTGGCGATCTTTCATGAGTGGTCTTGTCCGCGTTGTCTAAGCGAGACGAGCCGATTGCGGTGAGGGAACGAGTTGGAAGCGTGGGGCTGGGCGAGCGTTAATGTCGCACAAGTGTCGGTCGCGAAGTATAGGAGCGACAAAAACTTATCGTCAATAGAAGGCGCCGCAGACGCGGCGACATCCATGCCATTTGCCGCAAGTACCCCAGCTAGCCGATGCTACCGCTCGGATTCGTCCACCGCGTGCTCACGCAGTTCTTCCAGCGAGGCGAATTCCAAGGCCGAGACATGGGTGGCGCGGAGGACCACCTGTGGGGCCTGGCCGGCGTCATAGGCCTCTTTCCAACGCGCCGCGCACAGGCACCAGCGGTCGCCCGGTTGCAGTCCGGCGAACCGGTAGAGCGGATTGGGGGTGCTGAGATCGTTGCCACGCGATTTGCTGAATTCCAAAAATTCAGCGGTCATCACCGCGCAGATCACGTGCAGCCCCGCGTCCGAAGCGCCGGTGTTGCAGCATCCGTCACGATAAAAGCCGGTCATCGGGTCGGTGCTGCAGGTCTCGAGGTCAGTTCCAATAACGTTTTTTGCCATGGGGTCAGGTTCAAGGGATCGGGCCAGCTGTCGCGCATCACACTACGGATCTGATTGTAGCGAGTCGGTCGCTGCGGCGTGGGGGGAACGGACCGAGCAGGCAAATGCTCGGATCCCGCCGAAGCGAGGAACAACCCGTGGGTTTTAGCGTCATGGCCTTGAAGCGGTTTTTCGCTATATGATGATGGCGTTTGTTCCGCTTTCTCTTCCCGCCAGTCGACCTGCCATGGATGCTCCCCACAGCGACGCTTTGCTCCGCGAACTGACAGCCCCGCAATGCGAAGCGGTTCAGCACGTCGAAGGCCCGATGTTGATTTTGGCCGGCCCGGGCAGCGGAAAGACGCGGGTGGTCACGCATCGGATCGCGTATTTGTTGTCCCAAAACATCCCGGACTGGCAAATTGCGGCGTTGACGTTTACCAACAAAGCTGCCGACGAGATGCGATTGCGGTTGGAAAAACTGGCGCCTGGACAAAAGGTTTGGATGGGCACCTTTCACCGTTTCTGTGCCCAGTTGTTGCGGCGTTATGCGTCGATGGTGGGGCTGCAAGAGAATTATTCGATATACGACACGTCAGATTCGAAGCAGGCGATGAAGCGTGCGATCGAAGCCGCCGGGGTTTCCACGACGCATGCGTCTCCGGATCAGATCGCCAACGTGATCAGCAAGGCGAAGAACAAGCTGATCACGCCGGACGTCATGGAAGGCCAGATGTTGTCGCCGAAGGAAACCGTCGCCGCCAAGGTGTATCCGGTTTATCAGCGCCAGTTGCTGACGGCCAACGCGGTCGACTTTGATGACCTGCTATTGCACGTGGCCAACCTGCTGCGGCACAGTCCTGAATTGCGGGGCGAACTCGACCAGCGATTTCGCTACATCCTGGTCGACGAGTATCAGGACACGAATTTGGCTCAGTACGCGATCGTCCGGGCGCTTTCGATCGATCACCCCAACCTGTCGGTCACCGGGGACCCGGATCAATCGATCTATGGCTGGCGGGGTGCAGACCTGAACAACATTCTAGATTTCGAAAAAGATTATCCGGCGGTCAAAACGGTTCGGCTGGAACAAAACTATCGCAGCACGCCCAACGTGTTGCGGGTCGCCGACCAATTGATCCGTCACAACCGACGCCGCAAACAAAAGAACCTGTTTACCGACAACGATGAGGGAGAACCGGTGATCCTGCGGTGGTTCGAAAACGGCTATGAGGAAGCCGATTCGATCGCCGACGAGATCGTCGCGGCGATTTCGTCTGACCTCGCCCGGCCAAACGATTTTGCAATCTTTTGTCGCATGAATTCGCTGACGCGGTCACTCGAACACGCACTCCGCGGCCGTGGCGTTCCCTATCAAATCGTCAACGGCGTCGAATTCTATCAGCGGAAAGAGATCAAGGACGTCCTGGCGTACCTGCATCTGGTCAACAATCCCGGCCACGACGTCGCATTGATGCGTGTGATCAACACTCCGACGCGAGGAATCGGCGCCAAGACCGTGCAACGGATCCAGGCGTTTGCCGACAGCCACAACATCCCCATGCTGGAAGCAGCCCGACGCGCCGAGCAGATCGAATCGCTGGCCAAACGCAGCGTCACGATGGTCAAGAAATTTGTCACGATCTACGACCGGATCGCCGCCCGCGCGACCGCTCCGCTGGAGGAGTTGATGCGGTGCGTGGTTCAAGAGTCGGGGTACGACAAGTTTTTGAAAAAGAACTGCGACGAAGCGGACGATTCCAGCCCGTTGGGAAACGTTGACGAATTGATCAGTGCCGCGGTGGACTTTGATCGGCGACATCCCGACGACGGATCGCTGGAAGCGTTTCTGGAACAAGTCGCACTGGTCAGCGACACCGACGCCTTCGAAGAAAACGACCAACGCGTCACCCTGATGACCCTGCACGCCTCCAAGGGGCTGGAATTTCCGCGAGTCTTTATCATCGGCGTCGAAGACGATTTGCTGCCCCACAAACGATCCAAAGAAGACGATGCGCAGTTCGAAGAGGAGCGGCGACTCTTGTTCGTCGGCATCACTCGTGCCAAGCAGTGGTTGCAACTGAGTTGTTGTAAACGTCGCATGATTCGCGGCGACACGCGACCGGTGATTGCCAGCCCGTTTTTGAACGAGCTGCCGTTGGAGGAGATGAAACGCATCGAGTCGACGGTGCAACGAAATTATTTTGATCACGACATCGACCAGAGTGGCGGCGGCGATTGGGATTTGCCGGAAATCCAAATCAACGCGGAAGCCCAGGGAGAAGCCCAGGCAGACGTGTCGTTTGATTTCGGAGCCAATCAAGACGAAGACGTGTTTTCGTCCGATGACCAAGCCCGAGAGTCTTCGCCGGCATTTGATTCGGTCACCGCCGAATCGGCTCCGCCGGAGGCGAAAACCAAATCGATCCCCGAGATCGGTGCGCTCAAGACGGCCGCGGATTTGATGTCGGGCAATCGACCGCCGCTGACGGCGTTTCGCGAAGGCACCACAGTGCGACATTACGATTACGGCGAAGGGACGATCCTGGCCGTCAGCGGTCTCGGCCCCAAACGCATGGCCCGCGTCCAATTCGCCGACGGAGAGCACAACTTTCGACTCGCCTTCGCCAAGTTGGAAGTGGTGGGGTGAGCATTCGGGGCGTCGACGATTGAACGGGCCGTCGCGGTCGGTCCGCCCGAGATCCCATGGGACGTCAATTGTATAAGCAACGAGCGGAATCTAAGTGTTTGATCTCTTGAAGTGCGTTGTTAAGCGACGGATTTGATTGGAGCGCGAGGCGTCAAGACTTTTGCAGCGTGTGCCCTCTCTGGCGTTTGCTTGCTGCGCAAACGCCGTCTCTCCCAGAGGGAGAGAATCTCCAAACGCTGCCGCTAGACAATCGAGATCCCGGAGGGATGAAAGCGAGTAGCCGGAGGTGAGCATCGCGACACCTCCGGCTACTCGCTGCAACCCCGTTCGGCAACGCTGTGAAGTATTTTCCCCATGAGTTTCTTGAGGTTTTAGCGGTAGGGCGCGAGCCCTCCGGTCTTTCACGGTGTTTTTGAAGCGCGACCGGACGGCTCGCGCCGTTCCGCTAACATTGAGGTTTTAGCGGTAGGGCGCGAGCCCTCCGGTCTTTCACGGTGTTTTTGAAGCGCGACCGGACGGCTCGCGCCGTTCCGCTAACACCTTTTGACTCTCACGACCCCGTGTAGCGTGACAGCTCGCCCAGGTTCAGACTGTCATTCATTTCGGCTTGCAGTGTTTCCAGACGCGAGAACAGTCGCGTGACCGTCTTGGCATGCTCTGCCGAACCGGCCAGGTCGTTCCTCTCCTGAGGGTCCTGTTTCATGTCGTACAAGCGGATCTTGTTGGCAACCGGGTAGACGATCAGTTTGTAGTTTTCGGTACGGATACTGCGTTGCTTATCCAAGTAGGCGCCGTAAACGACGTCATAGGGGCTATCGGCACCGCCGAGCATCGGCAACAGGCTGTTGAATTGGACGTGTTCGGGCTGCTTGATTCCGGCCAATTCCAAGGTCGTCGGCATGATGTCTTGCAGGTACACGGGGTGATCGATGGATTGGCCCGCTTGGGCGTCCGGCCCGATCACCATCAACGGCACCCGGACGCTGTGGTCGTACAGGTTTTGTTTGCCCATCAAGCCGTGCTGTCCGCAGGCGAGTCCGTGATCGGCGGTAAAGAAGATCCACGTGTTGTCCTCTTTTCCGGTCGCTTTGACGGCGTCCAGGATCCTGCCGATCATCGCGTCCATGTGCGTGATGATCGCGTAATACTCTTGTCGGTTTGTCTTGACCGCCAGCGGCGTGCGGGGGAACGGGGCGAGTCTTTCGTCACGCAGCTTTCGTCCGGCCGCCATCGCTTCGGCGTAAGGGTATTCGGGCAGAAAGTTCTCCGGCAGCTTGACTTGGTCGACAGGGTACTTGGCAACGTACTCGGCGGGCGATTGCCGCGGATCATGCGGGGCGTTGAAGGCCAGATACATGAAGAACGGCTGGTCGCTGGAACCGGCCTCGCTGAGGAAATCGACCGAGTGATGGGCAACCACTTCACTCCAGTGCGTTCCGCCTTCCCAGAAACCGCCGAACTTGGGATCACTGGGAGACCACGGATCGGTCACTTCGCCGGTTTCCGGGTCAACCAGTGGCCGGTTGTAGCCGGCCGGCGTTTGGCTGGGCATGCCGCCGCGGACATCACGAGCGACGTCAAAGGATTTTTGGGCGTCGGCCCGGCAATGCCATTTTCCGGTCATATACGTTCGATAGCCGGCGGCTTTCATGTACTCGCTCCACCATCGCCCCGCTTCACGTTCCTTTTCGGCGGCTTGGTAAACCGGTTCGGCGTCCCAAAGGAACCGCCCGGAATTGAGCATCATGCGGCTGGCGACGCACACCGCACCCGACCAAGAACCCATGTTGTAGGCGTGGGTGAAGGTGGTGGCACGCTTGGCGATCCGATCCAGATTCGGTGTTTCGACTTCCGGGTGGCCAAACGCAGCGACGGTGTCGAAACATTGGTCATCGGAGAAGATGAACACGATATTGGGAGGCTCCGCTGCGCTCGCACCCGGCGGGCAGCAAAAACTCGAGACCGTTGCGAAAAGGATGAGAAGCGCGCGTCGTGACATGGAGCGAAAATCCGAAGAGTGTGGATAGAAATCGACGGCCGTATTATACGATCATTCGCTCGCGGGATCGCTGCGTTTGCCAGATTTCGCCGCGGGCCGGTCGCTGACGCGTCCCGCTGGAGAGCATCTCAGCACGCGGCGTGAGCCCAATGCCATCCAGTTTGGTTCCAAAGGTGTTAGCGGAACGGCGCGAGCCGTCCGGTTGCGCTTCAGAAACACCGTGAAAGACCGGAGGGCTCGCGCCCTACCGCTAATAATGAAACACCCCGCTTGGCGTCAAATTAGATGGCATTGGGCGCAAGCCCGTGTCGCGTCTTCAACACCAGCGATGGGGGCGGCCGATCAGCGTTTCCAGATCGGCAAAAAATTCGGGGTAGGTTTTTCCGGTGCACGATGGGTTGAGCACCCGGACGCCCTCGGCAGCCAGTCCCGCCAGCGAAAGACTCATGGCCATCCGATGGTCATGGTAGGTTTCCAGTGTCGCCGGCGTGATCCCGTCGGCGGGCGGATGAATCGTCAGCCCGTCATCGTGTTCCTCGATGGTCGCGCCGAGTTTTCGCAGTTCGCAGGCCAGATCACCGATGCGGTCGGTTTCTTTGAATCGGTTGTGCGCGACGCCGCGAACGCGTGTCGGGCCGTCGGCAAACAGAGCAACAACGGCAAGCGTCTGGACGGTATCGCTGATCTGATTCATGTCCACGTCAATGCCACGCGAGGCACGACCGGAGAGGGTCATGCCGTCGGCATCATGATCGAATCGACAACCCATCTGCTCGAGCACGCGGCAGAATCCCACGTCGCCTTGCATCGCACCGGGGGTCAGCCCCAGCACGGTGACTTCGCCTCCGGTGATCGCCGCGGCGGCCCAGAAGTAACTGGCGGCCGACGCATCGGGTTCGATTTCGTACTCGATCCCTTGATAGCCTTCACCGGACACACTGACACGCAACGAGACCGTCTCAACGGCGTCCAAATCGACCTCTTCGATGTCGACATTCGCCCCAAAGGATCGCATGACCGCCGCCGTCATTTCGATGTAGGGTCGCGAGACCAGTTCGCCGATCACGTTGATTTGGACGTTGCCGACCGATGGACCACCGTTGGCACGCGGGCGTCGAGCGTGCAAGGCCACCGGGGCGGCCATCATCAATCCGCTCAGATACTGGCTGCTGACGCTGCCGCAGACGCGTATCGGTTTGTCGCTCCATCCGCGCGAACGAATCGCGACCGGTGGGCAGCCGCCAGGTGATTGAGTGATGATCGAACCGAGTTGGACCTCGGCAAGTGCATCGACCAAATCAGCGATCGGCCGGTGGTGCATGCGTTGCACGCCCGACAAGTCGTAGTTGCCGCCGGCCGCCGACAGGGCTGCGGTCAGGAAACGAATCGAGGTGCCGCTGTTGGCGATGAACAATTCATGGGTCACGTCCGCGTTCGTGCTGCGGGTCGACGCGTCGACTTGGATCGTTCGCCCGGCTTCGGAAACATTGATCGAAACGCCGCAGGTGCGGAGGCTGTCGATCATCACCGCCGTGTCTTCGCTGCGTAACGCTCCCGAAAGGGTGGACTGACCGTCGGCCATCGCGGCGCAGATCAGCGCCCGATTGGTCAGACTTTTGCTACCCGGCGGTCGAATCGCTCCGCGGATAACGCCGCCCGGTTGGACAGAAACGCTGGTCGGTTCAGGGCTCAGGGTGCTCGTCGGCTGGTCGGGCATTGCATTTTCAGGGCGCGCGAAATGGGACAGCAGCCCAGTATCGCTTGCTGGCCAGAATTCGCAAGCTGGAAGCGTGCCCCCGGATTCGCAAGCTGGAAGCTTACGCCACGTGGGGTCGCAAGCTGGAAGCGTACGCCACGTGGGGTCGCAAGCTGGAAGCGTACGCCACTTGGGGTCGCAAGCTGGAAGCGTACGCCACGGGTTAGATCGCCAGGGCGCCTTCGCGGCTGGGGACGGTGAACACACCCAACACCATCGAAGCCAACGTCAGGGTGTGGATCAACCAGACGTCATCCAGACGCATCACGGTTCGCAGCGTCACCAGACTGATGATCACCAACGCGATCAAGAACCGGCGTTCGGCACGTCGCAAGGCGTCGCCGACAGACAGCTTGGTCGACAGCAGCGCCCACAGCCCAAACAAGGGTAGCGCGATTGCATTGACCACGGCAAAAAACTCGGGCAATTCGAGCATGACGATCCCTCGTCCAGCAGAGTGATTGAAAAGCAAAAAGAAAAGCATTCCGCTACGCGGCTCAGGATCGCAGGAGGGGACATCGCAATGGAAGCCGGACTTGAGAGGAAATTTTAAGATTTGCCAAAAAGTCACAACGGATTTCCGTAGACGCGGTGTTCTGGACGCCTCCACAATGGGTTGTGGCAATGGCGATTCGATCGCCGACTGATCGAGTCATCAGAAAATCAGTGGAGGGGAAGGCGATGTCAGAAGGCAAAGGGACGCGGTGTGGCCAGCGTATCGTGGCGGTCATTGACCTCGGTGATCACCAGCTGGGTGGTGACGGCGTGTTTGGTGGTGCGGCGGTCGAGTGTGAAGGTCAAAGGGTCGATCCGCCGCATGCGATTCAGCGGTTCGCCCATCGACGACTTGCCGGGCAACCCCTGCTGTTGCGGATGGCGGCGCGGTTGAGCGAATGCCAATGGGTGGATGAGATCTACGCAGTGGGCTGTAACTTGCCGGATTCGATGACGCAACTGAACAGCGCCGTCATCCGTCCGCTGAGTCTGCCGACGTGCCATTGGGTGGAACGAGTCGGCGCAATCGTTGATCGCACGACGCCCACATGGGTGTTCTATGTTCCCGCTAACCGGCCGTTTATCGATGCCGCCTTGGTCGACGGGTTGTTGTCCAAGGCGTCGAAAAGCCAGCGGGGAGACTACTTCGGCTACACCTCGACATCTCAAGGTCGAGACCCAATGGAGCACCTGGGGTTGGCCGGCGAGGTGTGTCACGCCGATGCGATCCGGCGGCTCCGACGAAACGCCGACCGATTGACGCCGGGGCAAACGATTGCCGGATGCCTGGAGGGTGCACCCGGCAACTACGAGCTGAACTTTGTGCCCGTTCCCGACGAACTAGACCGCTGTGGTCTGCGGTTCGCCATCGAAGACGAGCACGACTGGGACGAAGCGCACCTGGTCTGCGAATCCGTCCGTGAAGTCGATGCCGGATGGCAGCAGGTCGCGCGATTGGTCAGCCAAAAAGAGCATCTGCGAGACGCGACACCCAGCGTCGATTCAATTTAGCAGCGAAGGTGTTAGCGGAACGGCGCGAGCCGTCCGGTCGCGCTTCAAAGACACCGTGAAAGACCGGAGGGCTCGCGCCCTGCCGCTAACCAACAACACCCCGTTGGGTGTCAAAGTACGTGGCACTGGGCTTGCACCGTCGGCTCAGCATTCAACTTTCGCCCCTGACGACGAGTCTAACTGCGGAGCATGACACCGACGGCTTGCAGGTAGCGTTCGACGACGTCCAGTTCGACATCACGCCACTCGGCCGCTTTGTGCCGCAGGATGGCCAGCTTGAGCGACTCGATGGCGTCGTTCAGGTCATTGGGCAACTGGGGCAGTCCGATGAAGGGTTGAACCGGTGCCGCCGAGGCTTCGGCTTCCGATCCATCGGCTTGAATGCCCGCGTCGCCGTCCCTGTTTTGGCCCGCCAGGGATTGCAGTTCTTCTTCGTCGCCGAAATCGGGGCCTTCGAACGTGGGACCGGATTCGACGCCGCCGCTGTCGTTATCGTATTCGCGGTGTTTGCCGTCGCCTTGAGCCGGTAGGGTGACGTCTTCGTCGGTGTCGACTTCCACGATTTGGCTGTCGGTCGGGCGGTTGCTGTCGACCGCTCCCTCGGCCTGCCAACGTTTCTCGCGCATCACCGAAATGCTCCACTTTTCATTCGCGGCGCCTTCCAGCCACAGCGGAGCGTCTTCCCAATCCAGTGCCGCCAGAAAGTGGCTCCAGTACAGCCCTGGATAGCTTTGATAGGAATCGTTGAATCGCTCATAGACCCGGCGGAGTCGCCCGACGTGCGGGGCGGTCACCCCGCCGACGCGTCGCGACCAGGCGTCGTCGGAGTATTGGGTCGCATCGACACCCGATTCAATCAACTCGTTTCTCCACTGGCTGATGATCCGGCCTTTTTCCCAGTTGGTCGTGCTGATCAATTGATTCCATTGACCGACAAACGGCTCGGCCAGTTCGCTCGCCCGCAGCAAGTCTTCCTCGCTGACCGTCGCCGCGCCGGGGTCGGTCTGCTCCTCCCAGGCAGCTTTGGCGGCATCCAGATCGGCGTCCTGGATCGCATCGTCCGCCGTTTCGGGAGAGTCCACGGGCGGTTGGGCAGCGGAGGCGGCGGGGTCCGTCGCCCCTGCCGAAGGCTCCGCGATCGTGTCGGTAACTTGAGATTCCGTTTCGTTGGCGGAAGAGAGTTCGTCCTGAGGCATCAGCGTCCGAGTGGTAAAAATGTCGTGTGGAGATAATTTCGTGACCCAGTCACAGTGGTTGCACACGCTAACGAAAGAAACCGCGGGTGAAAAACGGTTGGCGGCTCGAGAACGCCTGAGTCGACGATTTTCCGATTCACACACGCCGTCTGGGCAAACTTTGACATGTGGAAAGCCTGTCGGGGACTCGCCGTTTGGTTTGGCGTTTTCCACTCGGTGCGGTTATTCTGTTGGCCCCACCAACACCACGCCCACCACTCGCAATGAAATACGCCTTCGTCCTTGCCGCAGCCATCGCTGTCGCATGGTGCACCACCGCTTCGTCTTCCGCCGCGGACGACTCGCCCTCCGCTCCGCCCGATCGGAAACCGGCCACGACGATCACTGCTGAAGAGGAAGCGTTCTTTGAGTCAACGATTCGTCCGTTGCTGATCGAGCACTGCTACGAATGCCATTCACGCCAATCCGGCGAATCGTCGGGTGAGTTGTTCGTGGACGCCGCCGACTCGCTTCGGACCGGCGGCACTTCCGGCCCCGCCCTGGTGCCCGGAAACCCGGACGCGAGTTTGATGATCAAGGCCGTCCGGTATGACGACGCGGAGTATGAAATGCCGCCGACCGGAAAGCTCGATGAAAGCGAAATCAAACTGTTGGAGGACTGGGTTCGGATGGGGGCGCCCGACCCCCGTGATTCGATCGCCGAGCCGCCCAAGCAAACATCGCCGATGGACATCGATCCTCGGTCCCACTGGGCCTTCATCGCCCCCCGGCGATTTCGCGGCGACGTCGCTGTCGGCGACGACGATTCTGATGTGATCGACGCGGTCGCCAGAGGCTTGGCAAACAAGGCGGGGATTTCGCTTGCTGATCGTTGCGACGACCAGACGTTGATTCGGCGACTCTACCACGACTTGACCGGGCTGCCGCCGACGATCGCCCAGATCAACGCCTTTGTGGCCTCGACCGAAACCGACAAGCATTTCCGCTTGGTCGATCAGCTGCTCGCCTCGCCGCAGTTTGCCGAGCGATTCGCCAGGCACTGGATGGACGTTGCGCGTTACGCCGACACCATCGGGTACGCCTTGGTAGGCAAGGAGCGTCGGCTGGAAGGCAGCGATCGTTATCGCGATTGGCTGATTCGGGCGTTTGCAACCGACATCCCGTTCGATCAGATGATACGGCTGCAATTGGCCGCCGATCGATTCGATCCCGCCAACGAAAACGGTGATTTGGATGCGATGGGATTTCTGACCGTCGGCCGTCGGTTTCTCAATCGCTACGACACGATCGACGACCGGATCGACGTGATCACGCGTGGGTTGATGGGCATGACGGTCGCCTGTGCACGCTGTCACGATCACAAGTTTGATCCGATCCCGACGACCGATTACTACTCGTTGCTCGGCATCTTGCAAAGCAGCGAGACTCCCGAGGACGCCGCCAGCCCGCTGGCCTTGGTCGACCGGGCGAAACCCGCCGACAGTCACGTGTTCTTGCGCGGTCAGCCCGGCAATCGGGGTGAAACGGCGCCACGCCAATATCTGACCGCGCTTCGAAAGCCGGACGAGCCGCGGTTCACCGATGGCAGTGGGCGGCTCGAGTTGGCCGAGCGGCTTGCGTCGCACGAGAACCCGCTGGTCGCACGCGTGTTCGTCAACCGAATCTGGATGCATCTGATCGGCCGACCGATCGTCGATTCGACCAGTGACTTCGGTGTCCGTACCGAGGCGCCGCCGCTGGTCGGTGTGCTGGATGAATTGGCAGCCGAGTTTGCCGAGCACTGGAGTGTCAAGCGGCTGATACGACGCATCGTGACGTCCCGGGTGTATGCCCAATCGGCCGCACCTGCCGATGACGCGGCGCCGCGTCTCGATCCCGAAAATCGTCTTGCGGCACGCGGGAACCGGCGACGTCGCGACTTCGAATCCCTGCGAGATTCGGTGCTCGCGGTTTGCGGGCGACTCGATCGCACCATCGGCGGCCCGCCGGTCGAGGTCCATTTGGCTTCGCCCAGCCCGCGACGAACGCTCTATGCCATGATCGATCGCCAGAATTTACCGTCGTTGTTTCGGACATTCGACGTTGCCAGTCCCGACGCGCATACACCCAAGCGATTCTTTACCACTGTGCCGCAGCAAGCGCTGTTCTTGATGAATCATCCACAGATCGGCGTGTTTGCGCGGTCGCTGGCCGAGCAAGTCGAATCGGACAACCGGGACAATGCGGTGCAAGTCGATCGCATGTTCGAACGCATTCTGTCTCGCCAACCGAGTGCAGGGGAGCGTGAGACGTGTGTTGCGTTTTTGCGGCAACCGGCCGGTCAGCGCGAGCGACGATTTGATCCGCAGCTCGCCTGGCGCTATGGAACCTCACCGGCGAATGCGGAGAGCCGTGTGGCCGAGTTTCGTCCGCTGGCGGTGTTCAGTGGGGCGACGTGGCAGGACCAGGACAAGTTGCCTGCGTCGAGCGAACTCGGCTATGCGTCGATCGGTGCGGAAAATGGGCATCCCGGGCCTCAGCATGCCGTCGTGCGACGATGGATCGCACCGGCCAGCGGTCGCGTGACGATCAGCGGCATGGTGGGGCATCGAAACGATCAAGGTGACGGCGTCGAACTGGCGATCTGGGTCGGCGATCGTCGGTTGTGGCGAGAAAACCAGAAGAGCAACAATCGACCGTTTCGTAACTTGAGCGCCGACGTCGCTGCCGGTGAAACCGTCGATTTTGTCGTCTCCCCGCGAGCGTCCGATAGCTTCGATTCGTTCTTCTTGCGGTGCCAGGTGTCGCTCGAAAGTGACCGTGGCGAATACTTCGAAGGTGATTCGAAACGTGATTTCGCTGGGCCGATTGAACGGGGTCATGCAGCACCCCTGAGCCGCCTGGCGCAACTCGCCCAGACCTTGCTGCTGTCCAACGAGTTTGTGTTCGTGGATTGAAGTGGGGCATCGCCACTGTGCGTCGGCTGATGTCAATCGCACGATCAGCCGTAGATCGCCAGCCGACGGGCTTACCGGATCGTCGTCTCGTCGCCTTGGCCTTCGGCGACGCGAACGTCGTCTGATTCTGCGCCGGTGGCGTCGGGCGCGGTTTGTGCATCGATCGCGGCGATCCACTGTTGCGGGTCATTGCCATAATCTTTGCCGATGACGCCTTTCAAGCTTTGCATCGCCAGATGAATGGTCGCCGGGTCGCGGTCTTCCAATGCCAAGCGGAGTGATTCGACAGGAACGGTGCCCTTGTGCTTGCCGAGCGCGTCGATCGCCGAATTCTTGACATCGGATTCGGGTGTCGTGCCGAGTGTGGACGCGAGCAACTGGGCGGCTTCGGGTTCACGCCGTTTTCCCAACGAGCGACAGGCTTCCATTTGCACCTTCAAACTTTCGTCGTCCAGCCCACGTTCGATCAAGTCGATCGCGCCGGGCGTCCTTAATTTGCTGGCGGCGAGGATCGACAGCCGTCGCATTTCGGGGCTGGGATCGTTTTCGATGATGCGATCCAGATGGGTCGCCCATTTCGCTTGTTCTTTTGCACTCATGCCGCCGATCTGACTGGCAAGCCTTTGTAGCTCTTCTCGTCGTTCGTGGTCGGTCACGCCGAGTTCTTGGTCGCGTTTCCATTCTCGCATCGGGAAGTACGGGTTGAGCCGTTTCATACCGTAGAGCGGTCCGTCGTGACACCCAGATGCCAGCACACAGAGGACTGCGGCGAAGGCGCCACAGGTGAAGGAGTGCAGGCGGCGACGATGTGTCATGTCAGTATCGATGATTGGTTGGTGCGGCATTCCGTTTCCAAAACCAAGACTTCAACGGGAATGGTGGGTGACGGCAAGACCGTCGGACATTGGGACTTATCAAAGTCAAGGCGGGCTCGCCAAGACCACTTCCATCGTTCATTCGGCCACCGTACCGACCAACTCGTCAGGCCGCTGTCGCATCAAGCGGTACGGCAGCAGGGCGGTATCGAGCAGAAATTTGGCTCCCGAATGCAAATTGGTCATGATCCCGCCAGAAAAAATCCATTCGGTTTCGCCGCATCGTTCCAGCGGCGCGTCTTCAAAATACAATCGTCTCCGGGTGTAGGTCGTCACCGAGTCGCGCGAGTCGCCGGGACTAACTACGCCGGCGGTCATCCACATACCTGGTGGCGTGAAACCCGGCTGTGAAACCTGAGGCGGCGAAGCCAATCCGGAAAGCCGGATTTGCGAAAGCGGCTTGTCCAACCGAGCGAGCTGCGTTTCTGTGGTGTCAGGTTTGCCTTCGCTCGGGGGCGGGACCGGTTCAGAAGTGTTGTCGGGCTGTCGCAGCGGCTCGGTGGTTGGTCGCGATAGCGATGGTGAATCGCTTGGTGAAGACGATCGGCTGACGTCTTCGATTTGGACCGGAGAAAGTCGCAGCGGTTCCGCAGATTCCTGGCCCGGCAGGCTGGAGCCGATCGCCAGCACAGCGATCAACGAGAGAGTCGGTGAGTTCATGGACGGATTGCGGTAGGTCGGCGGTCGAGAAGAAGCCACTCTCACTGAGTTTTCGACTGCCCTGAGCGACGATTGCCAGTAAAATCGTTAGGGCCGGAAGATTTTCCCCCATTTAACAAACTGAGATTTGACGCCCACATCCGCTGTCACGATGCTATGGGTCTGCCTGATCTGTCGGCCTTGACTGGTTTGCGCAGTCTGACGTCGTGGTCTCATCAAGCCTCAGTGTGGCGACTCCGAATCAAGCCCTAAGAGGGGATCAATCATGCTTGGCCGAGGGGCGAAAAACGATGATGGGGCCGGTCGCCGGATCCGGCACTGGCTGCGAGGCTTCATCGAGAGATGCTCCGTTGCGGCTCAACGTCCGGTCGAATCCCCGGGGGGCCCTCAGTGGGGCGGGCCGCGGCTTACCCTGCTGGAGCCGCGAATCGTCCTCAGCGCGACGGCAGAATTGTCGGCCGCCAGCGGGCTGTTGATCTTCGGCGACTTCGCCGACGACGAAATCCACTTCCAAACCGTCGGCAGCGGCGACTCCATTCAACTCACCGACGCCTTCGGGACGGTGATTCCGATCGCAGGGCATCACGGCGGTGCGACCGGCAGCGAAACCGATCCGTTGGCGGTTTCTCAGATCAGCAACGGTCAGGTGACGATCGATTTGGGCGGCGGTGACGATCTGTTACAAATCGAGTTGCCCGACGGAATCAACTTGGATGTCATCGATGCCGCAGGCGCCGACCGAACCGTGCTCGGGTTCCAGCCCGTCGCGTCTCCTGCGCCGCCAACGGAGATCAACATCGTCGGCGAGACGATTGAGTTGACGCCGAGTGGAACGTCGATTCAATTCGCCGACCGGATCGTTTCTTTGACCGGAGGCGTCATCCTCGGGGCGGCTTTGCCCACCGGTTTGACGCAGATCGACCTGGGCGCCGGGGTGTTCGAAGTTGAAGGAACAGTGACGCTTGACGGGAGCGTTCGTGTGATCGGCGATTCCGGTGAGGTGCTGTGGCAAGATGCGACCGTCAGTGCGTCGTCGGGTGACTTGAGTCTGTTCTTTGAGTTTGATCCTGATGCAAATTCGTTGATCCGTGTCGGGCAGGTCGATGCGTCCGCCGGCGAATGGATCGAAGACGTTCGCGTCGTCAGCGCCACGGAGACCACCTTCGCCGGTGACGTCACGATCCAAAACACCTTGTCAATCGATTCACGCGATCAAGTCGACTTGCAGGGTGATGTGACCGCGGGGAACCTGGGGATTCGTTCCGGCGAGATCGTGGCTGCGGGGAACATCGCGACCGATTCCGGGGCGCTCGTTCTGATTGCCGGTGACCGCTTAGCGATCGACGGTCGAGTGGATGGGTCGGCGGCCGGCACCGCTGGCAATGTCACCCTGAGTGCGCCGAATGTGTTCTTGACCGATGCGTCGATCACCACCGACGGGGCCAATGTGCTGGTCAGCGGTAACTCGCGGATCGCCGGTCAGGTTGTGCTCAATACCGCGCTGGGGCTAACCGTCAGCGGCGGCGACGTGGTCTGGATTGGTCCGATCACGTCGGATGACTCGATGCCAGCAGGGACACGAGCGGCGGGAGAACTGACCATCGATGCGATCGGGGCTTCGGCCGGCGGCCGCGTCGAGATCCGGGGGAACATCGGCGGGACGTCGGTCGGCGGCCCGGATAATCTGGCGCGTTTCGCGGTCGCCGCGGGGGATCTGGCCGTTCGTGACGTCTCCGTTGACGGCGGCGACGTGGTTCTGGCCGGCGATCAGATTCGCCTGGCCGGTGCGACGATCCGATCGAGTGACAGCTCGTCAAACGCCGGCGGCAACATCCAGCTGTCCGGCGACGTGGTGTTCGAACGAACGATGACCGAATTCAACGCGGCTCAGCAGTTGACGCTCGATGGCAACCACCGCACGCTCGGTCCCAACGACAGTGTGATGGTTTTGTCAGGCAATTCCGTCATGATCCGGGGCGAATTCCAAGGCGGTGATCAGCTCTCCATCGACGCCTCCGGTTCCATCGTCGTGGACGCTGATTTAATCGATTGGAATGGAATCCGAATGTCCGCCGACGGAGCAATTCAAGTCGCCGGTGCCGCGTCGAGCTCGCGGCAAATCTCGGCAACAGGTTCGGTGCTCTTTCTGAACGCTGTAACGTTCGCAGCGGACACTGAACTGCAAGCGATGCACGTTCGCTTTGATGATGCGGTATCGGTCCAAGCAAGTCGCATCGTCGAACTCAGTGCGGTGATGATTGATTCCCAGGGCCAGACGGCAATCGAAAAACAAGGTGATGGCGAACTCGTTTTGCTGGCCGAGAACGCCTCCAGCACGGATCTGGTCATTGTTGACGGAATCTTGCGGGTGGACGGAAGCATCGATGCGGCCGCGGTCGTTGAAATTCGGGACGGCGCCGTGCTCGCCGGCAGCGGCGAGATTCGTGGGACCGTGACAGTCGCCGGTGGTACGCTCGCACCCGACGAGTTTTTCAGCGGCTCGCCCACCGGTCAGTTGCGAGTTGGGACCTTGAGTCTGACTGCCGGCGCGACGTTCCAGGTGGATGTGGACGGAGCGACCGTCGGCCAATCGTTGGACTCCGTCGCCATCGATGGGCAACCGATTGAAATTGACGGAGCCGCGTTGCAGTTGGACGTCGCCGTCACCTTGCCCGGCGATACCGAGTTGGTGATCGTCCAAAACGACTCCGATGGACCGGTGACCGGGCGTTTCGTTTCGAACGTCGACGAAAACGGCCAGCCGCTCGCGACGCCTCGTGAATTGTTCGACGGAGCCCGTGTGTTGACACGGTTTGGTCCGGGCGCCGCCGCGGTGCCGGCGTTCATCACTTACTTCGGTGGCGATGGGAACGACGTCGCGATTGTGACCGCGGGAGATCGTCTGCAGCCGGCCGGCAAGGTGACCATCGTTTCACGAGCCGGCGTTGATCTAGAGATCCGCAGCGGCGATTCACTGGCCGACGCCCAAACGGCTGATCCGACCGTACGGCCGATCGCCGGTTTAAACGGACGCATGCTTGTTTTGGACGCGACCGCCGAGCAGGCGGCGTTGTTGATCGACATCGACGGTTTCGTGGACGTCGGCGCCAATCCATTGCACTTCGATGTGGACATCGTTTTTGACACCGCGCAAGTTCCCGGCGACGCGTCGGTAACGATTTTTGACAGCGATCGCAGCACACTCGATTCCCCCGAACAATTTGACTTCATTTATCACAACGCTGATGAACTCGGCTTGACCGTCCAGCATGATCCGTCGCGTGCGCCTGCTTACGAGATCACCATGGTGGGCGTTCGTCTGGTTGATCTGCAGTTGCCGTCGGCGGTGCTGTCCGGACAGCTCACTCCGGCGGCGGATCAATTGGACGTGATCGCCGACGCTGACTCCACCATGACGCAATGGAAACTGTTCAGCGGTGGTCTAAGCGGCGAGTTGCGTTTCGAAAATCCGACCGACAGCCTATCGATCGATGGACGCGACGGAAACGATCGGTTGTCGTTCGCCGGTTTCGGTCAGGACTTTGACGCGGTGCCGACGGTGGTCGGCGGTCAGGGGGTGGACGAAGTCAATTGGAATGCAGACATCGACGTCGGAATGCTCCATGTGGCCAGCACATTCTTGCTGGATGCCGAGTCGGTGACGATCGATGGTGATCTGACGTTGATCGGCGGTGATATTCGAATCCATGCCGGCGACGAGCTTGTCGTGCGTTCGACCGTCGATGCCAACACCGGTCAAATCATCATTGACTCCACCGCGTCCCTGAGTGATCTGTCGCTCGGGACACTCCGCAGCAACGCCGCCGGTGTCGCGGTGTCGCTGCATGGCGGCGATTTCCTGTTGGGAAACATTTTCACGTCGACCGGCACCTTGGTCCTGGGCAGCGACGATGGGTTCGGCACCATCGGTTCGGTCGGGCAAGTGACCGGTTCGCAGATCGATGCGATTCAGGTCACGAGTTCGTCGACCGGGCAGCTGGACCTGGGATCGACGAACAACACCATCGACAACGTTCATGTTGCCGCCGAACAGGGCGTGTTGGTGCGGGATTCAGCCGACGATCTGCGGTTATTTGTCTCCGCCACGGCCACGATCGATGTTCAGGTTGCCGGCGATCTGGTGTTGGAATCGGCCGTCACGACGAATGGATCGATCAAGCTGATCGCCGCCGGAAATATCGTCGCCGAGGCGGGGCAGCCGGACGTCAACGTGGGCGGTGATGTGGTGGAGATGACGGCAGGTGGCATCTTCCCGGGACAATCCAATGTGCCCGGAACGATGGCCTCCATCGGCTCGGCTTCGGTTCCCATCCAGGTCTCGGCACTGCAATCGTTTTCAGCCAGCACCTCGGCGACCGGTGGATCGATCTTTGTCAATGGTTCTGGAGTCTCCGGGGTGATCGCGTCCACCGGCATGTTGCCGATCGGCTTGGTCGACGCAGGCAACGGGCGGATTGAGATCGATGCGGTCGTGATCGATGATGCGGATTTGGATTCAACGGTTGATCTGATCGGACGCGAGATCCGTCTGGGCGCCCGCTCCGGCATCGGAGCCGGTGGCACGATCACGGTGACTGGCGTCGCTGATGTCCAAGCGGTCACGGACCTGGGAGCGATTCGGATGGACGTTCTGGCGGATCGCACCGTCAAACTGTCTCGTGTCCGGACCGGCGGTGGCAACGGCGAGGAAATCCTGATCCGCCACAGCGGCGACGATCGCTTGTCGATCCTCGACGTTGGCAATGCGAATGGCGATGTCACACTCTTGACGGAAACCGCGTCGATGGACGTCTTGTCAGAAGCGTCGCCGACCGCGTTGTCAGCCGGAGGCATCGGCACGATCGTGCTGCAGAACCTCGGCGGCCAGTCGGACATCACGGTCCGGGGTGGCATCGTCAGCGATTCGGGCGACGTCACAATCGCGGCACGACGAAACTTGGTGGTCACCCCGTCCGGGCATTTGACATCCCTGGACGGAAGCGTTTTTCTGTCCGGCGGCAATGCCCCCGATTTGCCCGCCAGCACGGTTGCGTTGCAAGACGGCTCGGTGATCGATGCCGGGGCCGGCACGGTCGTGATCCAAACGCCCGGCAACGTCTTCGTCTCGTCGATCCGCTCGACACATCGCGGACAAGCGATTTCGATCGAGTCGCAATTCGGATCGTTGATCGATGCCGGTGACCAGGCTGTGGATCTGGTCGCCGAATCCGGTTTGGTCCGCCTCGATGTTGCCGGTGGAGTCGGTGACGGGGATGCGATCGAGACGGAAATTGCGGCGTTGGCTGCGTCCGTGCGACAAACCGGGACGCTCCAAATCAGCGAGGGCTCGGCGATCGAATTGGTGGACGTGCTGACCGCTGATGGGAAAATCGAAATCGTCGCCGTCGGGAACATCGTGGCCGAGCGAGTCCGGTCGCAAAATGCCAGCGGCCAAGACGCAGACCAGCACCGCGATGTACGGTTGGTTGCCACCGCGGCCGACAGCGACATCCTGGTCCGATCGATCGTGACCGATTTCGCCGAGTCGACCGGGCAGGTGACCGATGTCGAATTGGTTGCCGGCGACGACGTGTTGTCCTTTGGCGCGGACTCGCTGTTGATCGCGGACGATCTGCGGGTCGCAAGCGGCAACGCGACCGATGATGCGGCCGTGGCGATTCGGTTGCTGACCAACGTCAATGATTTGGAATTGAGCGTCCTGGGAACGGCGAGGGGGGACGTGCAAATCGATGAGGCCGATTCGATCCGATTGGCCTCGTCGGACCGGCAAGACGACGGCGAATCGGTTTCAACGGTCAACGGCGAAATCCGAGTCCGTGCGGCGGAGTCGATCGTCGTGTTCGATTCGTTTCGGGTAGACGACCTGAACTCACGGCGCGGCGATGTCGAACTGATTGCCGGCGGTGCCAACGGCCGCATTCGATTGCAGGCCGGTCAGTTGATTCAGTTGGACGATTCGGTTCAGATCCGAGCTCGACAAAGTGTCGAAGGGGCGGTGACGATCGACGCCCCGCAGATTGTCTTGGGGAAAGACTTTCAGATCGAAACCGGTGACGGCGTGGGGGTCGCGCGTCGGTTTGCCACGCGGCCTGACGACGGGCAAAGCGATACCGCGTTTTATGATGCCACCACGATCGCGACGAATCGACTGGAGCAGGCGGCCGTCAACGATGCGACCGGAATCTTGACCGTCGACATCGGCAACCCCGGCGAACGCGGATTGACGATCAATATCGATTGGGGCGCCGCGACGCAACGGTTTCAACAGATCGATTCATTGAGCGGTGATGCGGCACCGTTGCAAGTCGAGCACTTGTACTTGGAACCTGACATTTTGGATGCCCGATTCAACGGCCGAACCTCCGCGACCGATCCGTTGGAAGTGCGCTTTTCGGTGCGACATCACGAGTCGATCGTGGTGACGGGGACGACGATTCAGCAGGCAGACAGTGTGGTTCATGTCGTTGAGGGAGAGCTGATCTCGTCGACCGATAATCCGCTGACCGAAGATGCTCCGTCCGTACCGATCTTGGAGAACGGCGCTGCCCGCTTCATCATTCCATCGTTGTCGATTCCGGTGGCGTTTTTTCCGGTCCGGGATGTGATTCCGGTCATCGAACAAGCTCCCGTTTTTGTCAGCAATGAAACTTCCGTCGTCGTTTTGGGTGGTGCGATGGAGACGACCGAAGTGGTCGCGTCAACGACGACCACCCGAGAAGAGTTCTTTCAGATCCGCGTGCTTTCGCCTGACCCCGAAGGCGACGACTTGGTGCCGCCGACACGCTTGCCGGATGACATCATCAGCGGTGATCAACTGAAGAAGCTGTTTCAATCCTTGCCCGATGGACGCTACCAGATTCAATATGTCCTTGGAGACGGTAACGTGCGTTCGATTCTGAGCGTGGACTTGCGTAACGGAAAACCGGTTTTGCCGGGTGACTCGCCCGATGGAGGCGCCTTGCGGTTGGTTCCCGTCGATCCGGATGCGCAATTGGACATTCAAGATGCGAATGATCCGGACGCTGATGACTCCGACGCTGCCGATCAAATCGACGCGGTCGAGGGACTCGATCGATCCTCGCATTGGGCTCCGCCGATGCGATTGGACCGCAGCCTTGACGTTCGCGGGCCGGACGCGTGGGAGCCCCCTCGACTCAGCCGGTTCTCGGTGGCGGGGCGTTTTCGAGCGCGTGTGGATGGGCTCAACGCCGCTGACGGTCGGGAGGAAAGCGAGTGATGAATGACGATGACCGCGACGACAAGCGAGAAGATTCGTTGAACGATCTCGACCAGGGTGGGGCGTCTTCCGACGAGACCAAGGGAGACGCGATCGAAGAAACGCTGCAGTTTGACGGACCGTCGGATCAGACCACAACCGATCTCACGCCGACCAAGACGGAGGCCACACGTGTTTTCGCCGGCAGTTCGGCGGCAAATCAGACCGCCAAGGATCTCAATGAAGAGACGGTGGAGGTCGAACCGACATCGGTGATGCACAGCCGCGATATTTCCCAGACGATCAATCCGCGTGAACTGAGTAAGGAAGATGCGGCGTTCTGGGGATCCGCCGCGATCGGTGCCAGCAAGCAGAACAAGGAGGAACTGTCGAAACTTCGCCCCGCGGTTGAACGGACCATCACCGAATCGAAACTGCACATTCGCGAGCGTGATCTGGCGATTCCGACGCGCGACCCCGAGTCGCCGTCGGACTATCGTTTGATTCGATTGCTCGGTCGCGGCGGCATGGGCAATGTCTACGTCGCTCGTCAAGCATCGCTAGATCGCATGATTGCGGTCAAAGTGATCAAGCCGCTGCCCAAGGCCAAGCGTCAGTCGCTCCACCAGTCAGGACGCTTAAAGGACGTCGAACACGAGCGGCGTCAGCAATTCTTGTCCGAGGCTGTCGTCACTGGTGATCTGGATCACCCCAACATCGTTCCGATTCACGACATCGCCGTGGCGGCCGACAACACGCTGTTCTACGCCATGAAACGTGTCGTCGGTCAGCCTTGGCTGAAGACGATCAACGAAAAATCACGCGATGAAAACCTGGAGATCTTGCTGAAGGTCTGTGACGCGATCGCGTTCGCGCACACACGTGGTGTGATCCACCGCGACATCAAACCCGAAAACATCATGCTCGGGGATTTTGGCGAGGTGTTGGTGATGGACTGGGGGCTGGCGATCGCCAAACCCGAATTCGAAAAACGCGATTCGATCACTTTCACCGCCGGCCTGGGCGGCACACCAGCCTTCATGGCCCCGGAGATGGCGCTCGGCCCAGTCGAAGCGATCGGTCCACACAGCGACATTTATCTACTCGGTGCGACGCTGTTTTACATCATCACGGGCGTTCCACCGCATCGGGCCGACAACGTCAGCCAGTGCATCCGCAAGGTCGCCCAGAACGAGATTCAAGACACCTCGGCGCAGCAGCGCGGCGAATTGTTGGAAATCGCCTTGCGGGCGATGGCGACCGACCCCAAGGAACGCTTCGAAAGTGTGCAAGCGTTCCAACAAGCGATCCGGTCCTACCGATCCCATTCCGAAAGCATCGCGATCTCGACGGCCGCCCAGCAGGAATATCAACGCGCCCAGGAAACGTTGCGCTACGAGTCCTTTTCACGCGCCGGTCACGGTTTTGAACAGGCCCTCGCGCTGTGGGATGGCAATCAATCCGCCGCGGAAGGATTGGATCGATGCCGGATCGATCACGCAGCGGCCGCCTACGAAAACGGCGACTTCGATCTGGGATTGTCATTGCTCAATCCCAGCGATTCGAAACACCTGCCGCTGATCGAAAAACTGAACGCGGGGCTGCACCAACGCGAACACCGTTTGGTTCGGTTGCGACTGCTTCGCCGTCTGGTCACCGCCAGTTTGCTGTTCATTCTGGTCGGCGGAAGCATCGCGCTGTACGTGATTAACGACAAACGAAAGGAAGCCGATGAGCAGCGTCAGATCGCCGACACCCAGCGGCAAGCGGCGGAGGAACAGACCCGGATTGCGAACGAGCAGCGGGATCGGGCCGAGACGTCGGAAAAGTTGGCGGCCAATCGACTGATCGAGGTTCAGCGGGAAAAGGAAAACGTTGAACTTCAGAAGGGCATCGCCGAGGAAAATGAGCGGGATGCAAAAGATGCCCGTCGCTTGGCCGAACGCAACGAACAGAAAGCGAAAGAACAGGAGCGGATCGCCAAGCAAAATGCCGATGATGCACTCCAACAGAAGCTGAAGGCAGAAAAGAGTGAAAAAGCAGCGCTCGCCGCACTCCAGCGGGCACGGTATGAGTCGTATCTCTCCCAGATCGGATTGGCCAAAGCCCGCGTCGATGGCAATGAGTTCGACGATGCGCGGTTGATTCTGGCGGCGATTCGCGCCGCCCGCCCCGGGCAGCAGCCGGCCTGGGAATGGCGTTACCTGTGGCACTTGGCCAACCAGTCGCGATCGGCGTTCCGATTCGATTCCGGAGTCATCGATCTTGCCACCGTCGCGGACGGTCGGTCTGGCGTCGTGATCTGCAGCGATGGGACGGTGCATCGCTCCTGGTTTGATGAGCCGGCCGGGCCGTCTTGGACGCGCGATGATCTCGCGGCGACGTGCGTGGACGTCGCCATGGATGGCCGATGGTGTGCGATCGGAACTCAGCGGGGTGCTGTCTTGATCGTCGATCCGGTGACCGGCCGAACTCTGCACACCTTGGACGGACATGCAGCGACCGTCAATGATCTCCAGTTCTTGGCCGACGGACGGTTGTTGTCCGCCTCCTCCGATCGCACCGTCGCCCTGTGGGATCCCGTCAACGAGCAACGGATCGCTCGCGGATGGCACATCGCACCGGTTGTCTCATTGGCCTCCGCTCAAGCCGACGCCGATGAACCGCCGACCATCATCGCTGCGGTCAGCGACGGGAACACGGGACGAGTCGTCGCGTGGCATCTCAAGGCCGATCAGTTCGCGCGGATCGGAGAGTTTTCCGGCCACCCGTTCCCGGCCATCGCGCTGACACTCTCCCGCGATGGACGGCTGGCCGCATCCGGAGACACCCGCGGCAACGTCTTTTTGTGGCGTCCCCAGCAATTGCGGCCCACGGATTTTGACGCCGCGCTCGAGCAGGCGATCGGTTCAATCAGCGACAAACCGGAGTCGTTCGAACAGCCAGCGATGGAGAAGGCGGCTTCGGAAAACCCAGCCCCGACAGGCAACAACCCGGAAGCCACCGTTGCGAGTTGGAAAGCGCACCCGGACGCGATCGCCGCGATGCGATTCGATGATCTCGACCAAACGCTGTTGACCGGTTCGGATGACTACACCATCGCCGCATGGAAGGTTGCCGACCAATCGCTGCAGTACACCCTCCGCGGACATGGTGGTTGGGTGCGGGCGCTAGAAATCAATGCAAACGCCGTCGGTTTGGGCGACGCTGCCGTCGTATCGGGCTCCGCCGATGGAACGGTTCGGGTATGGGATCGCTCGGCACCCGACTCGCTTCCGCGCGAGGTGGACGACGCGGCCGACGAAACTCGATGGCCTGCGACGCCGGCAAACCAGACACGGGCCACCGAGACGCAATTGCACGGGGCACAGCTGCACAGTGACGAAATCCTGGCCGCCCGGCTCGATCGCTCCGGATCGCGATTGATTTCCGCCAGCCGCGACCACACCGCGCGGATCCTGGGGCTCGATCGAAGCCGGATGATGTTTCGCGAGATCGCGAGGATCAACACCAGAGAAGTTGCCCCGGGCGAATTGAAGGAAGGGACCGAGTTCTTGGCGATGTCGGCGCAGCTGGATGCATCGGGAGCACGTTTGTTTGTCGGCAGTGCGGATGCGACGATCCGAATTTGGGACGTCGACTCGGGAACTCAACTCGGTGTGTTGCCGGGGACGGGGCTCAACAATGCCTTCGCCCTTTCCCAGGACGGCCGCCGGTTGTTGTCCGGTTCCAGCCGACCGGATGCCAAGGCCTTGTTGTGGGATGTCGATCGACGCAACGGAACTCCCAAAATTGTGCATCGTTTTACCGCCGGCGATCAAGCGGTGACCGCGTTTGCGTTGTCCAGCGATGGGGCGTTCGCGGCAACGGGAGATCGCGGGGGCCGTTGTCTGCAATGGAATGCCGCGACCGGGCAACCCATCGGGCCGCCGATCGATTTGTTGCGGGGGTACCGAATCAATGAACTGGCGATTTCGCCGGACAACCGATCACTTTGGGTGGCCAGCGACAACGGGCAATTGACGGAAATTGATTTCGCATCGCGTCAGCCGCGTCGCCGGCTGGATCATGACGGATTTGTGACCGGCGTTTCGTTGTCACATCGCGGCGATCAGGCGATCACGCTTTCGGCGCAAACCGCAAACAACCGCTTCGTCACGACGGCGACGTGGTGGGATCTGGCAACACAAGACAGCCGTCGGCTCGATCGAGTGGAGGCGCCGCTCGATGCCGACGGCCAGGCGGCCGGTGACAACGCGCGACTGACATCGGCGCGATTCGGAAATCGGGGAAACCGAGTCGTCATCTGTCGTCAAACCAAAGATGGACGCGGCGGTCGGGTGGTGTTGATCGATCTGACCAGCCAACAAAGCGAGGCCTTCGATTTGCCAGCCACGATCGGAGCACCCGAGACGGGGTTGCTGTCGGGCAGCGACCAGTTGATCACACTCAATGGAGAAGCCGCCTTTCGTTGGTCGATCAACGCAATGGCGCACGTGAAAAGTTATCGTCCCCACGCCTCAGTGATCGATGCGTGTTTCTCGCCCGATGGAAAGATCGCTGCGACGGCCAGCCGAAGCGTGCGTCTGTGGCAGACCGATTCCGGAGCGGCGATCGACAAGCTTGAAAACCCGCACGCCGGTGCAATGACGGGGCTGGATATTTCGAGCCGCGTGGACGAACAGGGCTATCGAATCGCAACCTGCGGTGCCGGCGCCGCAGCACGGCTTTGGATTTGGAAGGACCGCCAAACAGGTTTCCGCTTGGAACGCGAGTTTGGGATCAAAGGAACCGAAATCAAGCATCTGCGGTTTTCGCCCGATGGCGGACGGTTGCTGCTCGCCGGTTCCGATGGTTCGATCGAACGACACCCCATCGACGGTTCCGAGGCGACGTTCCGCTGGCAACTGCCTGAGGGTCTCGCGCCAACCTGTGTCGCATTCTCCGCCGACGGTCGTTACGTGGCGGTCGGCGCGTCGGATAAAACGGCCTGGTTGATGGATACGAGCGCAGACACGGACGTCAAGCCGCGGGTGATGCGTGGACACGCCGATCGGATCGAATCGATTGCGGTGTTGAACGACGATTCCGGCCAGCTCCGCGTGCTCACGGCGTCGCGCGACAAGTCCGCGCGGGTGTGGGATCCGCGGTTGGAGGTTCTGGAGGACGACTTGTCGGCGGATTCCGACTTGATCTTCGGTCGCGAGGTTCTGGTGCTCCGACGCCACACCCAGGGCGTCACGGCGGTTGATTGTGACGCGGACGGAAGTCTTGTCATGACCGCTGGCAGAGATGGAAAAGTGCTACTCTGGCCGGCACCCCAAGATGCCGCACTCGATCCTGTCTCTCCCTAGTGTTAGCTTTCAAACCAGTGGGGGAAACATCCTGCTTGCCATCCGGCGATCAATGTGCGACGCTGACCTGTCTCGGGCACGTGCGGGTGCGAAGCCTCCGTAAATAGGAATCTGCAGACGATGGAGTTGTTCACAATCACTTCGGCGGTGATCGCGTTGTCCGCGTTGTTCGGCTACGTCAATGTCAAACTGCTTAAGTTACCCAACACGATCGGCTTGATGGTGATCGCGATCGTCTTCACTCTCGTGTTGTTCGCCAGTTCGATGTTCACCGACGTGTTTCTCGCCAGCGCGGAACGCCTGATCGGCGCGATCGATTTTGAATCGGTGTTGCTGGACGTGATGCTGGGTTTCTTGCTCTTTGCCGGCGCGATGCACACCAATTTCGACCAGTTGCGGGTCCAACGCTGGCCCGTGCTCGTGTTTTCGACCTTGGGAGTTCTGGCGTCGACCTTTCTCGTCGCGGTATCGGTCCATTTCGTGTTCGGACGGATGGGGCTGGAGGTGCCGTTGATCCACTGCCTGTTGTTCGGCGCCTTGATTTCACCAACCGATCCGATTGCCGTGCTGGGGATTTTGAAGAAAGCCGGGGTGCCGAAGGCGCTGGAGACAAAGATTGTCGGCGAATCGTTGTTCAATGACGGGGTCGGCGTGGTCGTATTCTTGACCATCATGAGCATCGCCAGCGGAGGCATGACGGACCACGGCGGCGGTCACGAAGCCGCGAACGAAAACGTGGTTGCCGTGGCTGATGCGGCGGAAGCCAGCGTCGGAACCCACGATCACGGCGGCGAAGGCGGGACGACCGTCGGCAGCGTCGTTCAGTTGTTCGCTCAAGAAGTGCTTGGCGGAATCTTGTTGGGGTTGGCCCTCGGCTACGTCGTGTTCTTGCTACTGCGTTCGATCGACGATTATGAAATCGAAGTGATGATCACGCTGGCCTGTGTGATGGGCGGCTATTCGCTCGCACATGCCTTGCACCTCTCCGCACCGCTGGCGATCGTGGTCGCGGGGCTGATCGTGGGCAACGACACGGTTCGCGGCACGATGATGAGCAAGCAAACCGAACAGTATGTCGACAAGTTCTGGGAGCTGATGGACATGCTGATGAACGCAATTCTGTTTGTGTTGATCGGATTGGAATTGTTGATCCTGGAGGTGCGTCCCGAGTACATCCTCGCCTCCCTGGCCGCGATCGTGATCGTGCTGGTCTCCCGTTACCTGTCGTTGATTCCGCCGGTCTGGTTTTTTGCCAAGCGACTGAAATTTGCGCCGCACACGTCAACCATCATGGCGTGGGGCGGATTACGGGGCGGCATCTCGATCGCATTGGCGCTCAGTTTGCCAGTCGAGATGAACCGGGGGCTGTTGGTCACGGTGACTTACGCCGTGGTCGTGTTCTCGATCATCGTTCAAGGGTTGACCGTGGGCATGTTGGCCAACAAGTTGATCGGCAGGGAATCGGAAGAGTCGGCAAAGGCGTCGGTTTAAGCGATTTACCCGCCGTCTGTCGCGCCTGACGCGTTAAACTCGTTCGGCACCGCCATACCAATTGCTGGTTCGGGTGGCGCAATGCTCCCCATCCAACGGTAGGAAACGGTGATTGATCTCAAGATTCTGGCTTATGAAGAGACTCCCTTGGGCCCCCTTTGCTTGCGGCGTCGCAAGACGTTGTCCGAGCCGCGTCAGTGGGTCACAGAAGTGACGCTGAATCATGAGTTCCTGATGAGTAGTTTGCACACCGATTCCGAACGGGCGTTGGCAACCATCCCTTTAAAGCAGGCTGCGGGAAGCGGGCTGCGCGTGCTGGTCGGCGGACTGGGGCTCGGCTACACCGCCCACTCCGCGTTGAGTTTTGAGCAAGTGGACCACGTGGAGGTGATCGAGTACCTGCCGCAAGTCATCGGCTGGTTGCGCGACGAAATGACTCCGCTGGCCCAGGAGCTCAACGCGTCGAATCGTCTGAACGTTTCCGAGGGAGACATTTATGAGTTCTTGCTCGCGTCGCCGACAGAGCAGCGGTTCGACGCGATCTTGATCGATGTCGATCACTCGCCCGAAGACCAACTGGCAAAGAAGCACGATTCGTTTTATCAAGTTGACGGCTTACGAAGGGCCGCGGCGCATTTAACCGAGCAAGGATCGTTTGCGTTGTGGTCCTACGATCAACACACGCCGCTTTGGGATGCGATGCAGCACGTTTTTGCCTCCTCGACGGCGCATCCGATCACCTATTTCAATCAACACGTCCAGGAGTCGTTCACCGACTGGTTGTACGTCGGCACCACGGCCATGAAAAACGATTGAGCGAGGGGGCAATCCTGTTTGCCCCGTGTCAATGCGGTGCCCTGCCATGCTACAACAGGGGCATGAATCACGAAGAACCGGCCGCCGTTGACCCTTCGGCGGCAGCAAAACAGACGACCGTCGATCGCGACCTGGATCGGGATACGCTTGCCACCGAGTATTTTTCGCTGCTTCCCTATGAGCCCTACCCGGTTCAAGAAGAAGCGATGCTGGCGTACTTTGCCGGCGACCCCGATCGCGGCGATCAAGGCGTGTTGATTTGCGCGCCGACGGGAACCGGCAAGACGATGATCGCCGAAGCGGCGGTCTACGAGGCGCTGCGGACCGGCCGGCGGATGTATTACACCACGCCACTGATCGCGTTGACCGACCAGAAACTGGATGAATTGCGAGAGAGTGCGGTGCGCTGGGGGTTTCCCGCCGACAGCGTGGGGCTGGTGACGGGAAATCGACGCGTCAACGGGGACGCGCCGGTGTTGGTCGTCGTCGCCGAAATCCTGCTCAACCGGTTGCTCAATCCCGAGGCCTTTGATTTCTCGGACGTCACGTCGGTGGTGATGGATGAGTTTCATTCGTTCAACGATCCCGAACGCGGAATCGTCTGGGAGCTGACGTTGGCGTTGCTGCCCGCGCACATTCGCACCATGTTGTTGAGCGCGACAGTCGGCAACTCGCTGGAGTTCACCTCGTGGCTGTCGCGCGCCCACAACCGCCGGCTGCAATTGGTCACCGGAGATGAACGCAAGGTGCCGCTGCAGTATGAGTGGATCGGCGATGAGATCTTAAACGACTTTGCCGAGAAGATTGCCGCCGGTGATGACGAGATCCGACGCACACCATCGCTGGTGTTTTGTTTTTCCCGTTCGCAATGTTGGACGGTCGCCGAGATGCTCAAGGGCAAAAGCCTGATCGACAAAGAGCGTCAAGCCGAACTGGCCGACTACCTCAACGCGGCCGACATGGCGGACGGTGCGGGACCGAAATTGAAACAGATTCTGATGCGTGGCGTCGGAGTCCACCATGCCGGCGTCATGCCACGCTATCGTCGAATGGTCGAAGAGCTGTTTCAACGCAAGTTGTTGGCGATGTGTGTCTGCACCGAGACACTCGCCGCGGGCATCAACCTGCCCGCGCGGAGTGTTGTTCTGCCGAGTTTGCTGAAAGGACCCAAGGATAAACGCAAACTGGTCGAAACCGCTTCGGCACAACAGATCTTTGGCCGCGCCGGACGACCACAATTCGACGACCGAGGATTCGTGTATGCCTTGGCCCACGAAGACGACGTCAAGCTGAACAAGTGGCGTGAAAAGTATGACTCGATCCCCGAGGACACCAAAGACCCGGGATTGTTGAAGGCCAAGAAGAAGCTAAAGAAAAAGATGCCCAAGCGGCGCGCCGGCGAGACCTACTGGACCGAACAGCAGTTCATTCAACTACAACAGGCTGATTCGGCGGACCTTTCCAGCCGCGGACAGTTGCCGTGGCGGTTGCTGGCCTACATGCTGGGAAAAGATTCGAGTGTGGCGCCGCTACGTGAATTGGTCTCCAAGCGTTTGCTGACGCCCAAACAGCTCGAAGTTGGGCAACGGGAACTGAATCGGATGCTGATCACGATGTGGCAAGCCGACTACTTGCAGCTCGATCCCAAACCGGTGCCCGCGTCTGCGAGCGATCTTCAACCCAAACCGCCGCTGGCGAACAAAATCGTCGCTGAGAAGGGCAAGGTCGCCGAGCCGAAATCCGGTACGGGCGGATTGTTCGGTGAGCTGTTGGATCAAATGCGTGACGAGGCACCAGAGTCGTCCTCGGAGCCGCCGGAGAGCGACGATGGCGATGATGATGAGCAGCCGCGAGTCAAGCAGTACGATCTGGACGCGTATCGGCCGCAGACCGCGACGCCGACCTCGCGTTTGGAGCGTTTGGTTCACCTGCGCAGTATCAACCCGTTGTTCGGCGTCTACATGGCCGACCTGTTAGCGACCGCGGATCCCGAAGAACGGATCGCGGCGCTTGAGAGCGTTTTGGAAGTTCCCGGCACCGTCGCTCGCTTCACACGCATGCCGCGGATTGAAGACATGCCGCCGGGAACGTTGGCGACCACGCGGCTCGATCCCCAGTTGCTGAAGCTCGGATTGGCGACTCCGGAAGAGCTTGGGGCTCGGGGCGAAGACGACGATGAGGACGTCAAGGACCGCGGATTTGGACGCGTGATGTTCGAAGAGCCGCGTGTCTGGCCTTTGACGATTGGCGAAAAGATTCATCGTCTGTTTCAGAATGATTATCCCACGGTACAGGGCGTTCGCGTGCGACCGGTTTGGATCGTCGGAGAGTTGCTCAATTACGACGGCGATTTCAATAAATACGTGACGACAAAGAAACTGCAAAAGGAAGAAGGCATTCTGCTGCGTCACTGCCTGAGGATGATTTTGTTTCTCGACGAAATGGCCAATGTGCCGCCGGAAAACACCACCGTGGAAACTTGGGAAGACCCGCTGGACGACCTCGCGGACATCTTGACCGAGACCTGTCGCAAAGCCGACCCGCAGACGACCGACGAAGTCCTGGCCCACGATGAAACCCTCGAAGACGCCTTGATCAGCAGCGGACGACGGAAACCATAAGCAACGTTTCGCAACCGCCAACCACCCCAGCGGGACGCGTAAGCGAGCGGCACGAGTCCACCCAGCGGGACGCGTAAACGATCGGCACGTCTTTCCGCCTGGGACTGGGAATCAGGCAACGCGAGAGCTATGCTCGCTGGCTGCCTGCGAGTGGAGCATTCATCGATTGGTGAATCTTCAGGTGGTTTGGCCCGGTAACGACTCCCTTCTGCTTTCATGACGACAGCTCCACATGAGCTTTATCAGCTATCCGTTTCTGGTGTTGTTCGCTGTCGTCTGGCTTGCGTGTTGGCTACTGCCGTTTCGTTTCGTTAATCCTTTTCTGTTGCTCGCCTCGTACGTCTTTTACGGCTGGTGGGACTGGCGATTTCTTGCACTGCTCGGTTTTTCTTCTGTCGTTGATTTCATTTGCGGCAAGTTGCTTGATGGCGGGGTCGCCGAAGAAAGGCGGTCGGATGTGTTGGCCGTAAGCGTGGTTGTGAATCTCGGAATCCTTGCCCTGTTCAAGTATTTCGATTTCTTCATTGATTCGTTCTGTGAGGTTGTTGCAACGGTTGGGATCGAAATGCCGCCGCCGCTTCTCAGGCTTGTGCTTCCGATCGGAATCTCGTTCTACACATTCCAAACGTTGAGTTACACCATCGATATCTATCGTCGAAAGATGTCGTCTACCTGTCGGTTTTTAGATTTCCTGTTGTACGTGAGCTTCTTTCCGCAACTCGTGGCAGGACCGATCGAGAGGGCCACGAGTCTTCTGCCTCAAATCCTCACGCCAAGAAAGTTCGATTGGGAACAGATCAGCTCAGGGTGCCAACTGGCTTTGGTCGGATTCTTCAAAAAGATGGTGATCGCAGACAACCTGGCACCGTTCATCGAATCGGTCTACGGCAATGGCGGCGCAAGCAACGGGCTCGCCGTGGTGCTGGCAACTTATGCGTTTGCGATCCAGATCTACTGCGACTTTTCCGGCTACACCGACATCGCCCGCGGGGTGGCGAGAATGATCGGCTTTGAGCTTTGCCAGAACTTCAACTTGCCCTATTTCGCCACCAATCCTAGCGACTTTTGGCGGCGATGGCATATCAGCCTCTCAACCTGGATTCGGGATTATCTGTACGTTCCGCTAGGAGGAAACCGCGGAGGACGATTTCGGGTGATACGCAATCTCATCATCACGATGTTCCTCGCCGGACTCTGGCATGGGGCGAGATGGAATTTTGTCATCTGGGGGCTCTATCATGGACTTCTGCTCGGAATCTTTGCCGTCATTCATGACATTCGTGTGAAAAAACAAGGCACGACCGGATCGCATCCGCCGGAGCCGAAATTGAATCGGGTAGGGTTTTGGTTGTCAGTCTTGGGCTTCTTTCACTTGACTTGTCTGGGGTGGCTCATCTTTCGGGCGGAATCGTTTGCTTCGATTGTGAAGTTGTTGAGAAGCGTCTTAGAGGTCTGGCACTGGAGTTTGTTGAACATCGACCCGAATTTCGTCGTCCGATTGGCCCTGTTGGGCATTCCTCTGATCCTGTTTCAGTGTTACCAGTTCAAACGAGGCGATCATGAACCGTGGGTTGGATGGTCGTTGACAACCCGAGTCGTGTTTTACGTCGTGCTCTTTTACGGCATCGTTCTGCTTGGTTCACCGGAACGTCATGAGTTCATCTATTTTCAGTTCTGACTCCGCAACGCGCGGTGCGCAGCGGAAGCCGGTTCCGCACGGGCTTCTGTTGGCCATCGTGGCCGTCGCAGTCATCGAAGCCGCACTGTGTTTCGTCGACATTCCGTTTGACGCGAGCCGGATCTTCTTGCCGAGAGATCGACCTCCAACGGTGGTGGAGACGATTATGGAAACCAAACTCCAAGCTGCGAATTCGATCGGTAATGCACCAGACGTGCTCTTGCTAGGCGATAGCTCCGGCCTGATGGGGCTCGATCCGCGAGTCATGTCCGGCCGGGTCGGCAAGGATGTCTTCAACTTATGCTCCATCAGTCTGATTGGTGCGGATGGGCAGAGAGCGATCTTGGAAAGGTACATCCGAACGCATGGTCGGCCAAGCGTTATTGTTTATCACTATGCGCCCCATGACCTCCGTTACACAGCCGACGATCTTGCCAATTGGAAGTTTCGACAATCCGTGTACCTCTGGCTCGCAGCTTCGGACGGACAGGCGGTCGAGGCAGAATCGTATCGTCGTGATGAGTTCCGAGTGTTGCCGAGCCAGAGGTTCCGCGACGCCGTGCAGCGGCGACTGTTCTTTGTTTTTGATCGTCCACAGAATCTCAACACGCCTCGCGGTCGATTCGGATCGCACCACGAAATGGTCGAACAGGTGTTGAATCAGGATGGGTTTATGCAGGAGGTAAACGAGGACGAGACCGACGAGCCAAGAGACCTCAACTTGGCAATGCCCGAAAGCCAGGAAGCCGCCTTGGACGCGTTGCTGGACTACGTTGATCGTATCGGCGTGCCGATTTTCCTTGTGTCGAATCCACTCCCTGCATACGCCAAGACCGACGCGACGCTTGAATCGTTGCGAAGACAGCAGCAACAACTTCAACAGATCATGGCACGCCACGAACAAGCGGCGATCCTTCTCCCTGAACAACGATTTTTGCCACGCGAAAGCTTCGCGACGCTCAATCATTTGCGGCCGTCGGCTGCTGCACAAAACAGCAAAGAAATCGCAGATCTCATCAAGGGGGGCGGCCTCATTCATGAGTGACTCACAGGGGCGGGCCGTCCAACCGACGGCGTCCGACGGCGTTTCTACCTCTCTGGGCAGACGATTCCAATGAACGTCAAACGAGTCCGCGTTGGTCTCCCCGTGGTCGCGAAGACTTCTCGCCGCTGAGCCTGCCTGCCCTGGCCGGAAATCAATCCGACGAACCACTCGACGATAGCGAGTCGGGTCGATCGAAAACTGTTTGCAGGGAGCAGCTGGTGTGATATCCGTTTGTCGCTGGCCGCAGCAAATGCAGAATTTTCTTCCTCAGTCAGGTCAATTTGCGGCTTGAGTGCGTGGGAAGCCCCAATCCTGCTTCCGTTTTTTCAAACGAGATGACAACAGCGTGGGGTTTCGGTTAACCTGAGGACTTCCACGTTTGAGCATCCTGTTTTCTAGGTCATCCCGTCTTCATGTATCGCCTGTTTTTCAATTTCTCGTTGCTCGCTGCGATCTGTTTTGTCGGCTTTCTGGTTGACGAGCTGGCTGCTGAGCCATCGGTCGGAAATAGGCTGAGTTTCGATCGCGACATTCGGCCAATCCTGTCGGAAAACTGCTTCGCCTGTCATGGGTTCGACGCCAACGCACGCGAGGCGGACTTGCGTCTGGACACCCGCCAAGGGGCGATCGAGGAAGGCGGGGCGATCGTCCCAGGCGACCCGATGGCGAGCCTGCTGGTCGAGCGAATCTTGTCGACAAATCACGATGAGATGATGCCTCCGCCCGAATCGGGCCGAACGTTGACGGCTGCCCAAAAGAAAAAGCTGCGTCAGTGGATCGAGCAAGGGGCAGAGTACGAAACGCACTGGGCTTTCACGGCCCCGACCGCGCCGCCGCCGCCGAGCATCGACGGCGTGGCTCATCCGATCGATCGATTCGTGCGGGCCAAACTCGATGCAAACGGGATCGCACCGTCACCGCCTGCCAGCCCGGCGACGTTGCTACGACGAGTCAGCCTGGATCTCACCGGCTTACCGCCGACCCTTGCAGAAGTGGAGGCGTTTGAACGGGAGGTCCGAACCGATTCAGATGCTGCCTACGAGTCGCTGGTGAACCGTTTGCTTGCCAGTTCGCACTATGGAGAACGTTGGGGGCGATGGTGGCTCGATCAAGCGCGTTACGCCGACAGCCACGGGTATTCTATCGACGGCCCACGCCAGATTTGGAAGTTCCGCGACTGGGTCATCGATGCGATCAACAACGACCTGCCGTTTGACCAATTCACCATCGAACAGTTGGCCGGTGATTTATTGCCGCAGGCAACGACCGATCAAAAAGTCGCGACCGGCTTCCACCGCAACACGCAAATCAATCAGGAAGGCGGCGTCGACCCGGAACAGTTTCGTGTCGACAGCATCTTTGACCGAGTCGGCACCACGGGGACCGTTTGGCTTGGCTTGACGATTGGCTGTGCACAGTGTCACGACCATAAATTTGACCCGATCACGCAAAAAGATTTCTACCGGATGTTTGCGTTCTTGAACAATCAAGACGAACCAAGGCTGACGGTTTATCCCGACGACGTCGACGCACCCAAGCTGCAAGCCGAAAAAAAGCGAATCGAAAACGAGTTGCAAACCATTGTGACTCAGCACGCCGATTCGGTCGCCACTTGGGAACAGGTTCTCGATGACGATGACAAGGTCAAGCAAGAGCTTGCCAAAGAGGTTCAAAAAGCCATCGGCGTGGACGCGAAAAAACGCAAGCTCAGCGACAAGCTAACGATCCTTGCCGCCAGCGGTGTGCTGGATTCGCTAGACGAAATCAAAACCAAAAAAGCTCGCATCACGGCCATCGATCGCGAATTGGCAAAAGGTGTGTCGACGATGGTGCTGTCGGAACGCTCCACGCCACGACAAACAACCGTGTTCATCAAAGGCGACTTCACTCGCCCTGCCGAGCCTGTCCAACCGGGCACGCCCGCCGTGCTGCATCCGCTCCAGAGCGATCAGGAATTGGCAACACGACTGGATTTAGCTCGTTGGATCGTTGCTGACGAAAATCCTTTGACGTCGCGCGTGATTGCGAACCGAATCTGGCAACAATACTTCGGTCGAGGGCTCGTCGAAACTGACAGCGATTTCGGATTGCAGGGAACCTCGCCGTCGCATCCGGAACTGCTGGATTGGTTGGCGGTGTTTTTTCGCGAGTCCGGATGGAGCATGAAGCAGCTGCACCGCCAAATCGTGATGTCGCAAACCTATCGCCGGAGTTCGGTGGTTCGCAAAGACTTGAGCGAGGTCGATCCGCTGAATGTACTGCTGGCGAGGCAAAATCGGTTACGAGTTGATGCCGAAATTGTTCGCGACGTCGCACTCGTTGCCAGTGGGCTGTTTAGTCCAAAGCTAGGTGGCCCCCCGGTGTTTCCGCCGATTCCCGATGGAGTGATGGCACTGGGGCAAGTGCGGCGCAGTTGGAACGCCAGCCAAGGGGAAGATCGTTATCGTCGCGGCCTGTACACGTTCGTCTATCGGGCCACGCCACCACCGGCGCTCAACGTGTTCGACGCTCCTGACGGGCAAAGCAGTTGCACGCGTCGGATTCGCAGCAATACGCCACTGCAAGCACTCACGTTGCTCAATGATGCCGCGTTCTACGAATTCGCCCAGGCTCTACAAAGGCGGATCGAAGACGAAGGACTCGAGTCTGCCTTCATCCGCTGCACCACACGCAAGCCGACGCAGGAAGAACTGGAACTGCTCGGACAACTCGATTCGCTCGGCGCTGCGCGGGCTCTCTTGAACCTCGATGAAACCATCAATCGCGAATAAGTACATGCATCATCAGCAAGACTCCGAACTTCAGGCCTCGACGCGACGCCATTTCTTCAGCGACTGCGCGATGGGGATTGGCTCGATCGCCTTGGCATCCTTGATGGCCGACAAGTCACTCGGCAGCGATCCGATGGCTGCGATCAAGAATCCACTCGAGCCTCGCGTGGCACATTTTCCGCCGAAAGTGAAGAGCGTGATCTTTCTGTTCATGGCCGGCGGGCCGTCACAGCTTGAAACGTTCGACTACAAGCCGAAACTGAACGAGCTCAGTGGCCAACCGATCCCCGAAAGTTTCACCAAGGGGAAGCGATTTGCGTTCATGAGCAGCAGCCATCGCACGGACCTGCTCGGGTTTCGACCGAAATTCAAACAGCATGGCGAAAACGGAATTTGGGTCAGCGATTACTTGCCGCATACGGCCGGTGTTGTTGACGAGCTGAGTATCGTGAAAACTTGCAGCACCGATTTGTTCAACCATGCGCCGGCAAAATTGTTCATGAACACGGGAACCGGCCAGTTCGGTCGGCCGAGTTTGGGGGCTTGGACGACGTACGGCTTGGGCAGCGAATGCGACAACCTACCCGGGTTTGTTGTTTTGCAGAGTGGTCCACGTGGCCCGCGCGGTGGAGCGGTTCACTGGAGTAGCGGTATGTTGCCCACCACTTATCAGGGCGTGCCGCTACGAAATCAAGGCGAACCCATCTTGAATCTCTCAACACCTGATTCGGTCACCCAAACCCAGCAACGACAACTTGTTGACACGCTGAAAGAATTGAATCTCAAGCGTCTTGTGGAAACCGGTGATCCGGAAATTGGAACTCGCATCAATGCCTACGAAATGGCTTACCGAATGCAATCGAGTGCACCGGAGTTGATGGACACGAGCGATGAAAAAGCCGAGACGTTTGAGCTGTATGGCATCAAGGATGCAAATGAATCGAGCTATGCGCGCAACTGTTTGCTCGCACGTCGGTTAGTCGAACGCGGTGTGCGGTTTGTGCAGTTGTATCATACGAATTGGGACCATCACGGCGGGCCGACGGAGAATCTGGAGACACACCTACCGAAGATTTGCGAAGAGATCGACAAGTCGACCGCAGGTTTGATTGCGGACCTCAAGCAGCGTGGTTTGCTTGACGAGACGCTCGTCATCTGGGGTGGTGAGTTCGGCAGGACACCGATGGGTGAAGTGCGTCAATCGACGGGGCGCAATCACCATATCGATGCCTTCACGATGTGGTTCGCCGGAGGCGGATTCAAGCCAGGTTATGTCTACGGCGAGACGGATGAGTTCGGTTTCGGTCCGGTCGAGAATCCGTGTCACGTGCGAGACATTCACGCGACGATCTTGAACCAATTGGGACTGGATCACGAGCGACTGAGCGTGCGATTCCAGGGACTTGATGTGCGGTTGACCGGCGTGGAAAAGGCGCATGTCCTCAAGGACATGTTGGTGTAGTCGCCGGTGGGAGTTGTTGCGCTGACCACCGTCCAAAGTCGTGTCTCGATTAAAGGACACCGGCCCCGGTGCGGGAATAAAGGCTTAATTGGTGCCACCCACCTTCATTGCACCCCTGTTTGCTACCACCCATCATTTTATTGAGAAGTGTACTTGGTGCTGTGAGCACACCGTCCGATCTCACGAACTGACAGGGGCATTGCGGACGGAGTCGCTGATATTTGCGTTCGCGGTAACGAGCGATTTTTACGAAACTGTCAACTGCCCACGAGCCGAGACGCCAAACAGCACCTGTTGTGTGCTCGACTCAACGTCCTTTGCTACACCGACCGAATCAGAATTAGGAAGCGAAGCACTCGGAGACTTGCCGGTGCCCCTTGGCCCATTTGCGACCGCT
>NZ_JANZKV010000074.1 GCF_025060895.1 Stieleria sedimenti
GAGAGGGCTCGCGCTGCAATAGTCTTGGTGCCTACCGCTGCGATCAAATCCGTCACTAATACAATTGACGTCCGATGGCGAATTCGGCCCCCGCAACCACCGGCAGAGCATTCAGCGAAGCATTTCTGGGGGAAAACCCCGGCGTACGCAGTGTCATCGACCTGTTCGAGTCGCTGCCGCTGGTGCTGTTTTATGCCAAGGACAGCCTGCAGCGGTACATCGCGGTGAACCCCCGCACGTTGACCGATGTGTTCGGTTTGACCGACGTCGAGGAGCTTTACGGGCGAACCGACAGCGAATTTCAACCGCCCGCGTTGGCCGATGCTTATCACGCCGAAGACCGTCGTGTGATGCAATTGAAACGCGCGATTCCCAACCAGGTCTGGTTGGTGCCACACGTCCGCGGCACCCCGCAGTGGTACGTCTCGACCAAGACGCCGCTGTTTTCGGCCGAGAGAGGGGTGATCGGGATCGCCGGTGCCATGTACCCGATCGCGACGCCGGCCGAAGAAGCGTCGTTCTTCAGCGAGTTGGCACCCGCGATTCGATTCATCGATGAGCATTATGCGACGACGATTTCGATGAAAGCCTTGGCCGCGATGACCGGTTTATCGACGTCGCAATTCAACCATCGCTTTCGCAGCGTCCTGCGCATGTCGCCCACGGAATACATCCTGTCGCGTCGCATGCAAGAGGCGCGCGACCGACTGACGCGAACCTCCGAATCGATCACCGGGATTGCGGTCGCGGTCGGTTTCTTTGACCAGAGTCACTTCACCAAACGATTTCGCCGCTTCACCGGCATGACGCCGCTGGCCTATCGCAAACGCTTTCGGCAGCGTGAGTAAACGGTCGATCGTCCGATGGGTAGCGGCAAGGCGCAAGCCCTCCGGTCTCGCGGCACCGGAGGGCTCGCGGGCTGTCGATTNNCGCTTACGCGTCGCGGCTCACAAAAGCGACAGCCCGCTCGCGCCGTTCCGCTAAGACGCTCGTCGACCGTCGGCTGGCTTGCCGCGGAGGACCGTCTGGATGTCTTCCAGGATCAGGTACAGGCAGGGGACCAGGACCAGGATGATGGCGGTGGCGAACAGGATGCCGAAACCGAGTGAGATCGCCATCGGGATGATATATTGGGCTTGCAAGGAGTCTTCGAAAATCAGTGGCATCAACCCGCCGAAGGTGGTCAGCGTCGTCAACAGGATCGGGCGAAATCGCCGTAGCCCGGCTTGAGAAATCGCTTCAAACGCCGAGCGACCTTCCACGCGTCGGCGGTTGGCATAGTCGATCATGATCAACGAGTCGTTGATCACCACGCCGGACAGGGCGATCACGCCCATCAGACTGACCAGCGACAAGTCATAGCCGAGCAGGATGTGACCGAGCACCGCGCCGACGATCCCGAACGGAATCGCGACCAACACGATCAACGGTTGAACGTAGCCGCGAAACGCGATGGCCAACAACGAATAGATCACCGCCAGGGCGAGACCGAACGATCCCCAGAGTGATGCGGTCGCCTGGCGCATCTCCGCGTCACTGCCCTCAAAACTCCAGGTGATGCCGGGGTAGTCGGCACGCAACCGGGGCAGCGCTTCGGTGCGCAGCGCTTCGATCACTTGAGTCACCGCGCGTTTGGGTTCGACATCCATCGACACGTTGATCACCCGTCTGCCGTCGCGGCGGTCGATCGATCGAAAGGCCAGCGATTGCTCGAGCTCCGCGACGTCCAGCAGCGGCACTTCGGCCCCCGACGGCGTGCGAATGATCATGTCTTCGAGGTTGTAAATGTCTTCACGCTGCTCCTCGGGCAACTTGACGCGGACTTCGATTTCGTTGGTGCCACGCAACAGACGCAGCGCCAGGGAACCGAAGAACGCGCCGCGAAGCTGCTCGCCCAGTTCCTCATCGGTCAGCCCCAGCGCGCGTCCTTCGGGGCGGAGCCGAAAGTCGTATTGAACCTTGCCCTTGTTGTAGCTGTCACTGACATCGCGGACGTTGGCAAAGCTTTCACATCGCTCGACCAAGGCTTGGGAGGCTTTTTCCAAAACGCCGATGTCGCTGTGGCTGAGGTCGATGCTGATCGCGCGACGGTAGCCGCCGGGGCCGCGTTCGGCTTCGAACGTGACTTGGCTGACGCCCGGCAGGTCACCGATCGATTCGCGCCACAGTTCGATCACTTCAGCGGCGGTCATGTCGCGTTGGTCTGGCGGCTTCATTACGATTTCCACATCGATAAAGCTCTCTCCACGGACGTTGGTCTTGATGCCCTCGGCGACTTTGTAAAGGTCGTGCTCTTCGAACATCCGCAGACTGGCATCGGTCACGGCTTTGGCGATCGCGGCCGCCTGGGCGGGTGTGGTCCCGACCGGCATTCGCACACCGGCTTCGATTTCATCGGCGGAGACTTCGGGCATCAGGATCATGCCCATGTGGGAACTGGTGGCGTAGCCGCCGACGACCAAGAACAGGCCCAGCGCGGTCGAGGCGGTGATGTAGCGAAATCGCAAGCAGCCGATCAGGACGGGGCGGAACGCGACTTCGACGAGGCGATTGAACGCCCGGCCGAATGCCTGTTGACCGCGGTGCAGTGTGGCCCCCAAGCCACGGCCTTTTCGTCCGCCGGCACGTGCATGCGCCAGGTGTGCGGGCAAGATAAACAGCGATTCAACCAGCGACAGGGACAGCACCAGGATCACGACGACCGGCAACGGCCCCCAAAACTTGCCGGTTTCGCCGGGAATAAACATCAGCGGGACAAAGGCCACGATGTTGGTCAGGATGCTGAAGACGACCGGACCGGCGACCTCGCGGGTTCCATCGATCGCGGCTTGCTCGTCGTCATCGCTGTCCTGTCGTTTTTCGTAGACGTTTTCGCCGACCACCACGGCGTCGTCGACGACGATGCCCAACACGACCAGAAACCCGAACAGGGAAATCATGTTGATGCTGACATCGGCCAAGGGCAGCAACAAGATCCCGCCGATGAACGAGACGGCCATGCCCATCATCACCCAAAACGCAAGTCGCATTTCGAGAAACAATGCCAGGATCAACAGCACGATACAGACCGCCATCACCGCGTTTTTCAACACCAGATTCAAGCGGCGACGAAACTCTTCGGCGTTGTTGCGATCGATCCGCCACTTCACGCCCGGGGGCAAGACGCCTTCGAAGTCTTGCATCGTCTGATGGACCGCATCGGCAACGTCGGTCGGCGATTGGGAACCGGTGCGAAAGATGTCCAGCTCCACCGACGGCGTTTGGCTGAACTGGGAATGAAAGCCGACTTCTTCGAATCCGTCACGGATGGTGGCGATGTCACCGAGGGTGACGACCGGGCCGTCGCGCCCGGAGACAATCTCCATGGCCGCAAATTCATCGGCCCACTGCTTGCGAGCCTTCACCCGCAGCAAGATCTCTCCGCCGCTGGTTTGCACCGAACCGGCGGCCACATCTTGGCTGGACGTTCGGATGATGTCCGCCACGTCGGGTAGCGTCAGCCCGTACTCGCGCAGCCGTTGACGCGGGATCTCGACGTGGGTGACGTAGGCCGGCACCCGTCGCAGTTCAACTTGCGTGATCTGGTCGTGGGCCTGCAACTGGTCCCGCAGTTGTTCGGCCAACTTGCGCAAGGACCACACATCGATGGGGCCGTAGATCGCCACCTGCATCGCTTCACGCTGTTCGGACTGCAAGCGGACCTCAGGCTGTTCGATCTGATCGGGAAAGGTGCGGATCCGGCTGACCGCTTGCTCGATGTCCTGGAACGCTTTCATCCGTTGCTGGCCGGCGACGATTTCGATCAGCACCTCGCCCCGGCCTTCCCGTGCTTCGCTGGTGATTTCGCGGATGCCTTCGACCGAGCGAACGGCACCCTCGATCGGTCGCAAGATCCCCTGTTCGACCTCCTCCGGCGCGGCGCCGGGATAGTCGACGCGGACTTCGACGATGTCCAGTTCGAATTGTGGAAAGACTTCCTTCTGGATCACGGCGGCCGACCACACTCCGCCTCCGAGCAGAATGATCATCAGCAGATTGGCAGCGATCGAATTGCGTGCCATCCAAGCGATCGCCCCGCCGGTCGACGGGTGGGCGGCCGACTCTGGAGTCACCAATTCTGGAGTCACCGTTTCTTGATTCACCGCAGGCTGCTTCACGGAGCCGACTCCACGCCGATGAATTCCTCGGGATCCGATGCGTCGTTGATTCTGCGCAGCCCGACGCCGTCGGCAACGGTCGCCAGCGTGGTCACGACCACTTCTTCGCCATCCTCGAGACCGCTGCGAATGTAGGCGTAGTCGGCGTCGCGAAACACGATGTCGGTTTGTCGGATCTCCAACCGTTCGTTTTTCATCACCCAGACCGTGTCGCTATCGCGGACCAGTTTTCGTTCCAGTCGTACCACGTCTTCGATCGGTTTGCCGTCGATTTCTGTCTCGATCAGCGTGTCCAAAATCAGCGGTGGGGCGTCGGACGATTGCCCGAGCGGATCGGGTACGGTGACCAGGACGCGGGCCAACCGGGTCTGTTGATCCAGCGTGCCGATCATCCGCGCGATCTGCCCCACCCGCTCGGTTCCCTCGGGCCACGAGCCGGGGTTTCTCAACCGCACGGTCGAATTCTGCACGGTCGAATCCTGCACGGTCGAATCCTGCACGGCGGAACCAGCCGCTTCGGATGCTTCCTGATCGCCGGGTTTGGGAAACTCGATCCAGGGCAAGCTGCGTACCGGGACGGCGGCCATCACCCAATATTCTTCGATGCCGACCAGTCGGGCCAGCTCGTCGCCGGGCGAAACCTGCGAACCGACGTTGACCGAACGGCTCAGGATCTGGGCGTCGAAGGGGGCCATCACGCGGGTTCGCTCCAGGTCCAACTCGGCCCGCTCGACCGCCGCCTTGGCCGCGTTGAATTCGGCTCGGATCGATGCGATTTGGGGCTCGCGCAGCACCAGCGAGCGGTTGGCCTCGCCGATCGTTCCTTCCAACAGGGCGAGTTCTTTTTCGGCCAGGCTCTGCCGCCCCTGCTCGATCTCCAGCGAGGCTTGGGCTTGCTCCAATTCACTCTTGCGGATCGACAGGGCGTTTTCGAAGTCGGCCGGATCGATGCGCAGCAGCAAGTCACCTTCGCGGACCATTCCGCCCGGAACGAATCGGGGTGAAAGCTCGATCACTTGTCCGCTGACGCGTGGGCTGAGCACGATATCCCGAGCGGGCTGGACGGTGCCGAGCACGGACAAGCGGGGACGGTACGTTCCGCGACGCGCCGTGATTGTTTCAACCAGCGCGGCCGACTTGCGGGTGGCATTGATCGTTTGCGCGGTGGGTTCGGTTCGATTGATCACGACGATGGCGGCCGCCGACGCGCCGAGAATCGCCATACAAACGAGCACATTGGCGATCAAGCGGAGCCAACGCCAAACGGGGCGTCGTTGCGGGGCGTCATTCATTTGCATCGCGAGCGGGGAACGGCTCCACGGACCTGAGCAGTTGTTCCAGTTCGGAGGCCGGCTCCGGCAGCGACTCACTCTCCGAGCCGCCGTTCGCCTGCTCGACGGACACTTCTTCAGCCACTGCCGACCCCTGTAACTCTAACTGCTCTTGCGGACGGGTTTCAAAATCTCCGGCCAACGCCAGGTACAGCGCGACACGGATGAGCAGTAAGTCTAGTCGGGCGGCCAGTGTTTCGCGCTGCAATCTTTGTTCGGCCGTGGTCGCGCTGAGCACATCCAGGTAGTCGGCCTCCCTAAACAGGTAGCGTCGGCGTAGCTGATCGGAGGCCTGTCTGGCATACTCCGATTGCGCTTCGAGATGTTTCAATCGTTCCAGCTGGTAGCGTTCCAGTGCCAGATTGTCCTCGACTTCGCGGAAAGCGGTCAGCATGGTTTCGCCGTACTCGTTGAAACGCTGACGAACCAAGGCCGCGGTGCGATCGATTTCGGCGCGTCGCTGTCCGCCGTCAAATAGCGGGGCGATCAATTGCCCGCCGATGCCAACAAACCAGTCGCGGAGCAGCGTTTCGGGGTGATCGGCGACGCTCAGTACCGACGCGCTCAGATTCAGACGCGGGTAGCGGGCGCTGATCGCCGATGCCAGATCGCGATCGGCCGCCATGAACGCCAGATAATCGCGGCGCACGTCGGGGCGGCGTTTCAGCAATTCCGAAGGCAATCCGGTGTCCGGCAGCGGCGGCAACCCGGGCAGTTGGGCCCCCGTGTAGAAGCTGGCTTGCTGGGGCAGTTGCCCGCGCAGCACGGCCAACCGATGTTCCAGCACGTCGATTCGGGACTTGACCACCACCGATTGCTCCAGCGTCGACTCGACCAATTGACGCTGTCGAAGCACGTCGGGGCCGCCGACTTCCCCAGAGCCGAACTTCAGCTCTTGGGCGACCACGCCGTTGCGGTTGGTTTCAATTTGTTCTTCGACCAGCGCCAATTGGGCGCGGGCTTCGATCAGCGAAAACCAAGTGCGGGCGATCTCGGCCGATAACGTCAGTGCGATCGCGTGGTAGTCCGCAGCGGTCGCCGCCGCGCGAAGCCGCTCGGCCTCGACCCGCGATTCGATTTGCCCCCACAGGTCCACTTGGTAGGACGTATCCAGCCCCAGCGTGTAACTGGTTTGATCGCTGCCGGGACCGAAAACACCGCCGATTTCGGCCACCCCGTCGATGTCCGGCCATAAGTCCGAGGCTTCGCGACGGGTCAGCGCCCGCGCAGCAGCCAACCGATTGAGGGCAGCCGCCAAGGAAAAATTGTCGCCCAGCGCGGCCTCCACCTGATGGTTCAGCCCGGGGTCGTCAAACGTCGTCCACCAGCGATCCGGCATCGCCGCCGATCCGCCGGCCGAAAAGGGCGGCGGAGACTCGGTGCGGAAGGTGCCCGCCACGTCCGGACCGGCGCAGCCGGCCAACGACGAAAGAAGTAACAAGGCAACCCACCCAAAGGGGCGGGACCGGACTGGGGCGAGACTGATCATGCCCCAGATCTAGAATCCCCCGCGGGGTGGCGACAAGATCAATCACGGCCGCCGAACGCTGGCCTGCGGCGAGGGGACGTCCCTTCCCGCAAGACGGACAACCCGACGTCCCGCAACGCATCGCCCCCCATTGATAGCAACATCCAACCGGGGACAGACCCCGATCAACCGCGCTGCCAGGAGGGTGAATCGCCAAAACAGCCAGCCATCGGCACCAAGTTAAGAAGAAACCCTCCCGTGTGCGGGAGGGTCGAGCGCAGCGAGGGGAGGGTTTTCGCGGCCCCGGAGCCAACAACGACGCCAACGCACCCTCCCCGTCACGATTCTCCGCCGCGCGCGGCACGATCCCTTCTGCGCTTCGCCGTCTCGATTACAATCTCCGGTTCTCCCCCAGAAATTCCCCACCGCCCCCCAACGTTCGCCACCCCGCGAATTCCGTACGGTCCGCGATTTCCGCACGGGCATTGTTTGCTTCTGAGAACAGCCCCCAATCAACAAGAGCCTCATGAACATCATCCGCAGCCTCGTTGCAATGCCGAAGAACACTCTCATTCCACTGCTGGCGGTCGGCGTCTTGTCCGCAGCGGTTTTTCGCCCCTCGGTCGACGCTGCTGAACCGTTCGAATTTCAGCCCAACGACGTGGTCGCCGTTTACGGCAACGGGCTGGCCGACCGTATGCAGCACGATCCGTGGGTCGAAACGGTGCTGCAAAGCCATTTGCAGGGCAAGAATGTCAGCTTTCGGAACATGAGCTTTTCCGGCGACATGGTCAACAAGAGACCCCGCAACCAGGGGTTCACCAACGATGCGGAATACCTGCAACACGTCGGGCCGGATGTCGTGTTCACGTTCTATGGCTACAACGAATCGTTTGCGGGGCCGGGCGGTGCGGATGCCTATCAGGCCGAGTTGGTGAACTTGGTGCAGCGCTACACGGATCTGCGCAAGCAAAAGGGCAAGGAGATTCGCTTTGTCCTGTTCAGCCCCATCGCCTACGAATTCACGGGTGATCGGCACCTGCCCGATGGGAACGAGCTGAATGCGAACCTGGCCGTCTACAGCGAAGCGACCCGCAAAGCCGCTGCGGAAACGGGCGCGACCTACGTCGACCTCTATACACCCACCCTGCAGCTGTTCCAGTCCAGTTCCGAGCGGTACACGATCAACGGCATCCACCTGAACGCCAACGGATACCAAAAACTTAGCGAGATCATCTCCGCCGCATTGCTCGGCAAAGCCGCACCGGCCGCCGACACCCTGGGCGATGTCTACGCCGCGGTCGAGGACAAGAATTGGCATTGGCACAATCGCTATCACGCCACCGACGGCAACGACATCTGGGGCGGTCGCTCCACGCTGACCTTCGTCGACGGCCAAAGCAATGCCGACGTCCTCAAACACGAATTGGTGATGCTGGACGTGATGACCGCCAATCGTGACAAAGCGATTTGGGCTGCCGCCGCGGGCAAGGAATATGCCGTCGACGACAGCAACGTCCCGCCGCCCGTGAAAGTGATCTCCAACGTCGGCGGGGGCAGCAAAAGCTCCAGTGCCGCGAAAGAAGGCAGCATTGATTATCTGAGCCCCGAAGAATCGATGGCCAAAATCAACGTGCCCGAAGGCTACGAATTAAACCTGTTTGCATCCGAAGTTCAATTCCCCGATCTGGCCAACCCCGTGCAGATGCAGGTCGACGCCAAAGGTCGCCTGTGGGCGGCAAGCTGGAACACGTATCCCAAGTGGGAACCCGGCAAGGAGATGAACGACAGCCTGATGATTTTTGAGGACACGGACAAAGACGGCACCGCAGACATCCGCAAGATCTTTGCCCACGTCCACAATCCGCTCGGCTTCGAATTCTGGGGCGGCGGCGTGATCGTCACCTCTGGCCCCGATCTGCTGTTCTTGAAGGATACCGATGGGGACGATGTGGCGGACGTGCGTTATCCCATTCTGCAAGGGCTTGGCACCGCCGACACGCACCATGCGGCGAACAACCTGGTGTACGGTCCGGACGGCGGCATCTATTGGCAGAGCGGGATTTTCCTGGTGCACAACCACGAAACGCCATGGAAGCAAAATCTGAACATCGGCGCCTCGGGGATGTATCGCTTTGACCCACGCACCTTTGTGATCACCCCGCACGCCGGCAATTCGCCCAACCCGCACGGCACCAGCTTTGACTACTGGGGTTACTGCTACGCCAACGACGGCACCGGCGGCAAGTCGTATCAGGTGCGTCCCGAAGGCAAGGGATTCAAGATGCACACCCTGCTGGAAAAAGAATTCCGCCCGGTCGCCGCCAACGCGATCTTATCCTCCCAGCACTTTCCCGAAGAACTGCAGGACGATTTTTTGATCTGCAACACGATCGGCTTCCTGGGTGTCAAACAGTATTCCCTGGATCGTGAAGGAAACGGCAAAGACCGCGAGTTCGGACACGTCTGGGGAACGCCGGGCATTGAATTGCTCAATAGCGAAGACCGCAACTTCCGCCCGACCGATGCGGTCATCGGCGAAGACGGCGCACTCTACGTCGCCGACTGGCACAACGCCATCATCGGTCACATGCAACACAACATTCGCGACCCCAACCGCGACCACAAGCATGGACGTATCTTCCGCCTGACGGTCAAGGGTCGACCGCTGCAAGAACCCGTCAAGATTGACGGCCAACCGATCGCCGCACTGCTGGAAAACCTCAAGCACCCGGTCAATGGAGTGCGTCACCGGACCCGCGTCGAACTCAGTGCCCGTGACTCCGACGAAGTGATCGCGGCGGCGCAGCAGTGGATCAAAGATTTTGATCCGAACGACGAAACCGAGGCTCACCACCTACTCGAAGCCCTGTGGTTGCACCAACAGCACGGCGTTCGCAATGAAGCCTTGCTCGACGCGCTGTTAAGCTCCGACGTCAAGCACGCCGTCGTCGCGGCGGGCACCGTCAAACACTTCTGGGAAAACGTGGACGCCACCGGGGCGAGCGGATTTGCGGCTCCGGCCGAAGTGGAGTTCGTCAAGTTTGACCCACCCAAGCACCTCAGTCGCGCCGACCGCAAGGTGTACAAGCTGGGCGCCGAGGTTTTCCAACGAGAATCGCACTGTGCGACGTGCCACTTAGCACACGGAAAAGGAAGCGCGAATATCTATCCGTCACTGATCGGCAGCCCCTGGGTTACCGGCAGCGAAGAGCGTCTGATCAAGATGACCCTGCACGGTCTGTGGGGCAAATTGACGGTCAACGGTAAAACCTATGACCCCTCGCGGGGCGTCCCGCCGATGACCGCGTTCCGCTCGTTGCTCAACGACGAGGAACTGGCCGCGGTGCTGACCTTCGTCCGCAACACCTGGGGCAATCAAGCCTCGCCGGTCCGTCCCGCCAGCGTCAAGCAAGTTCGCCAACAGACGACCGGCCGTTCGACGTTCTGGACGCCCGATGACCTGCTCGCCGAACACCCGCTCGAGCAAGCCCTGATGACGAACGATCCGGGAGCCGACGTCGCAGAATTCTCCAATCAAGCACTGGAAGAGGAACTGCTCGGCACGCCGACCGCAGAATTGGTGAAGGTGGCGATCGAGCAAGGAAATCTTCGAAGAGGCAAGAAGGTCTTCTATCAGTCCGCCGCCGCCTGCTTCGCCTGCCATGACCCGCCGGGTGGGGCCGCCCGCCTCGGCCCGGATCTGGCAACCCTCAAGACCAAGCTGACCGCCGAGCAACTCGTCGATGCGATCCTCGATCCGTCGAAGTTGATCGACAAGGCGTACGCACAAGTGAGTGTGCTGACCGCCGACGGCAAAGTCCACACGGGCGTGAGGATCTCGGAGAACGACGACGAGATGGTTTTGAGAAACCTCGCCGAACCCGAGCCGATCAAGATCGCCCAAGACGAGATTGAAGACGTCAAAGAATCCAAGGTCTCCCTAATGCCCGCCAACTTGGTCCGGCAACTCAAGAGCCGCAAGGAATTCAACGACCTGATGCGGTACGTCATCGAAACGAGAAAGTGATGTTGGTGTGCAGGCTCTAGCCCAATACCGCTAAGTTAACATGAATGAGGGGGCCCGGACGCTGGCGCGAACCGGCTGATGTCAAACGAATATCAGCCGTTTGGCGCGAGCCTACGGGCCCTCATCTGAAGAAACGACGCTTAACTTAGCGGTATTGG
>NZ_JANZKV010000075.1 GCF_025060895.1 Stieleria sedimenti
CGTCCCCCAGGTCATTCAACTAAACTGTTACGGGGGGCGTCCAGCAGGTCTTCGATGCGGCGGGTGATCGTGTTTGGGTGATGTTCAGATTCGACGAGATGCAATGCTGCGCGACGTTGCGTGTCGGCTTGCTCGGGGTTGGCTGCGAATTGCAGGATCGCTTGGGCGAGTGATGCTGGATCGTTGGGGTCGGACCAGAAGGCTGTGGGGGAGTCTTGCTGCAATTCAAGCGTTCCTCCGGCGCGTGTCGCGATCACAGGCGTGCCGAGCGCCATCGCTTCCAACACCACGTTCGGCATGCCTTCGAATCGGGACGGCAACACCAACGCGTCAGCCGCGTTGATCTCCGCGGCCGCACTGGCGAGGCTGCCGACGAATTGAATCTGATCGGCTAAACCGAGTGATCGGGAGCGTGCCTCCAATTCGCCACGCAACGGGCCGTCGCCGACCATCCGCACGGTCCAGGGGAAACGCGTCTCGGGCCACTGTGATTTCGCGATCGCCAACGCATCGATCAAATCGGCATGCCCCTTCTCTTCGGTCATGCGTCCGACACAAACCAGCACGGTTTGGTCGCTGGAGCGCGGCGGTGGTGTGCCGGCGGATTGGCGAAGGTTTGCCACATCAACCGGATTCTTGACCACAACAACGCTATCGGTGGCCAGGCCGTAGTACGATTCCGCCGACTCGGCGGCTTGCCGGCTGACGGCGACAACGACGTCGGAGTTGCGATAGGCCTCCGCCAGCCGCCGACGCTTGAGTGCGACGAAGCGTTTTTCGACCAGCGGTAGCGCCAGGTGTGGCGGGCTGACAATCGTCGAAACTCTGCGAATGCCGACCGCCGCTTTGCCGGCGATCAATGTCATGTGAAACGTCCGGTCGTAAACCACGTCGATCTTGTGATCGCGAATCACGCCGCGTAAAAATGCGGTCTGTCGACGAAGTTGTCGGCCGGGAAAATAGACGCCACCGGAATCCGGGCAGGTGTCAAACGAATGAATCGGGACATCCGACGGAACGTGACCCAGGAATTCACCCGCAGCTTCGGTCAAGTAGAGATGCGGTTCGAATCGCGATCGGTCCAGCGATTGCGAAAGCAGCAACACCTGCCGTTCGCTGCCGCCGCCGCGCATCGAGCTGACCATCAACAAGACTCGTTTGCGCAGATTCGGCATGCGGTTTCCATCTCTCGTTTGAAAACGTGGCGTAAGCTTCCAGCTTGCGATTCGGGGGAGTTGGCAAGCTGGAAGCTTACCCCACTTGGCAAGCTGGAAGCTTACCCCACTGTTTATCGTTTCACGTCGATCCAGACCAGCCGGTGATCGCTGGCCTTGATCCACGTGCTCTGTGGGCCGGCGCCGGTCGGCCAGAACACCCCGCTGTCGATGACATTCAAATCTTTGCTGGGAAGAACGAAGTCGACTCGCATCAAACCGTTGCGTCCGAAATCAGCGGTCTTGCCCTGCTGGACGTCTCGGGTGCGGGGATGATTCAACAGTCGGAGGATCGCTTCGCGGCGGCCGCTGCCATCGATCGGGTCGGCGTTCAGATCGCCCATCACGACAAAACTTGCGTCGGCATCGAGCGGGCCTGCCCGGCCGGCGTCATCGATCAACCACGTGTTGGCAGAATCATCGTCGGACAGATAATGATTCCAAAACTCGATTTCATCATGGTTGCGAGCCCCGTTTCGGTCTTCGGGTCCGTCGAACACCGGCGGCGTCGGGTGGCTGGCGAGGACGTGGAGCACGCGATCACCGATTTGAATCGGCACATCGATGTGATTCTTGCTGCTCAGCCGCAGCTCGGACCACGTCGCGTCGTCGTAATAGGGCTGCCCGGTCGCGGGTTCCACCGGGCGAATCGCACCGGGCAGATCTTTCCAACGCAGTTTTTGAAACGAGCGAATCGACGCGGTGTCGATCGGAAAACGGCTGTAGACGGTCATGGAGTATTGGCCGGGGTAGATGCCGTAACCCCAAGCGTCGTTGCCGGAACCCAATTGTCCATCGTTGTTCAAATCCAACGTCGAGTCGATTCCGGTGTTGCTGGGCGCACTATAGAAGAACGGGAACACGACGGGGGATAGTTTCCCCTCGCCATCGGCATTGTTTTGCGGGACCGCAAAATAGTTTTCCGCAAGCAGCCTGGCCGGTGCCGCATCGGGTTCGTGATCGAGTTCATTGATCAGCAGGACGTCTGGTCGTATGGTTTGGATGATGCTGGCGATCCGTTTCGCTTGCAGATCGTCGCGATCGGAAAGACGCTCTCGGATTTGTCCTTGGCGTTTGCCGTACAGAGAGGCGTTGAAGGTCGCGATGCGCAACGTTTCCGTCATCGGAGTCTCCGTGGACGACGTTTGGGCCGTCACTTCAGGCACCAGGAAGGTCGCGATCGAAAGCGCCAGGGTCATTCGAATCAACGTGGTCTTTCGATACATTGTTTGTCGTTTGGACCTCAATCGTGTGCCGGTCGCGAAACCGTTGATGACGTTCGCGATGCCGTTTCCCATGGATACAGACGGGCGGAACCACCCGTAGCCTACCCCGGACGCTGCTCGATGCTAAGAGAGCGGATCCAATTCTATCACGCTGAATCAGAACCGATGATTGATCTTCATAATTGCCTCGCGATCGAAGTGCACCAACACCTGGGGGCTCGACCATTAGCCGATGGGTCAACGAGTTTTTCGGTTTGGGCGCCGCTGGCCGATCGCGTCAGCATCGACGTGGTCGATGGGCCGCAAGCGATCGAGATGACCAAGGATTCGGTCGGGTATCATCACGCGACGGTTGCCGGAGTCACTTCGGGATCGCTTTATTTTTATCGTGTCGACGGCGGGCCGCGACGGCCGGACCCCGCCTCACGATTTCAGCCCCAAGGGGTCCACGGACCGAGCGTGGTGGTTGATCCGAGCTTTGACTGGACCGACCAGGATTATCGCGCCCCGAGTCGCGACGAGCTGATCATTTATGAGCTACACGTCGGAACCTTCACCGACGCGGGAACGTTTGTCGCGGCGATCGATCGAATTGCTGAACTCGTGGAATTGGGGATTACCGCGATCGAGTTGATGCCGGTCGCGGCGTCGGCCGGCCGCTGGAATTGGGGTTACGACGGCGTCGCGTTGTTTGCACCGATGAACGCCTTCGGGACTCCGAACGACTTTCGCCGCTTTGTCGACGCCGCACACGCGGCGGGGTTGGCCGTGTTTTTGGATGTGGTTTACAACCACCTGGGACCGGAAGGCAACTATTTGTCTGAATTTGGTCCTTACCTTTCGTCGAAACATCGGACCGTTTGGGGTGATGCGCCGAATTTCGATGATCCCGTTCACGGCGATGCGGTGCGACGCTTCTTTGCGGCCAACGCGGTGTACTGGTTGGACGAATTTCATCTCGACGGGTTGCGCGTCGATGCGATTCATTGCATGGCGGATGATCGTGAGCCACATGTGGCCGCCGAGATCAGTGACGAAGTGGCATTCTGGTCGCAGCAAAGCCGACGCAACGTGATGCTGATCGCTGAATCCAACGTCTATGATCCCGAGATGACGGTGCCGCGTGAAAGCGGCGGGATCGGTTTTGACGCAATGTGGTGCGACGATTTTTTGCACAGCACATTCTCAGTCCTCCGCCCCGGCGAACAGCTTTGCCATCGTCCGTACCTGCCCAAGACCGATTTGGACCACGCGTTGCGGCATGGATATGTTTACGAAGGCACCCTGCGCAACGAACGCCGACGATCGACGCCCTCCAGCCGTGTCGACACGCATGCCTTGGTGTATTCGATTCAGAACCACGACTTCATCGGCAACCATCCCCTCGGTGTCCGCTTGCACCAGCTCACGTCCGTCGATGCCCAGCGAGCAGCCGCGGCGCTGATGATGCTGTCGCCGGCGATCCCGATGTTGTTCATGGGCGAAGAGTTTGCGTGCGAGCATCCGTTTCGGTTCTTCGTCGATTTTTCCGACCAAGGACTGCGCGACGCGGTCGTCGAGGGCCGCCGCCGCGAGTATCCGCAACACGATTGGGATGGCGGAGTCCTGCCGACCGATCCGGCCGCGTTCACCGCAGCCAAGATCGGACCCCGCGGTGACGGCGATGCGGTGACGTTGCAGTGGTATCGTCGGTTGATCGAATTGCGGAAACGGTGCCGTGCAACTGGCTTGCTCGTCGATGCCAACTTGACGGTCGAAAACGACCTGGCAAAGAGTCTGTACCTGCTTCGCTACGCCGACGGCAGCGAGACACTGACGATCGCCGTTCGGCTCTCACCGCTGACCGAGCCGGATGATTCGATCGACGTTGATTTCGATGGCGAGTTGATTCTGGATTCGCGTGAGGAATCGGGGAGCGGCGGTTTGCGTTGCAACCATGCCAGGGTTTATTGGGGAGAGCGGTTAGCGGTTAGCGGATAGCGGCACGGCGCGAGCCGTCTCAGCGAAAATCCACGCGGACGCGTGTCAGCGGATCGGGCATCAGGTGGTAGCGTCTCGGTCGGCCGGCGGCGAGCGACTGGGCTTCGACGAACCAGGTGTCTCCCTCTCGCAGCGACACCGCCAGACTGCTTTGTTCGATCGCGATCTCCGCGGTCAGGACGCCGTCGTCGGACGCATGGGTTGCGACGTACCAAGTGGGGTTCCAGCGGTCCGAGCCGTCCAAGTCGTCGTGCGTCCGTCCCCGACGGGTGAAGCTGAGGTTCATCGCGGTCAGCAGATCGCGGTCGATGTCGAAGCCCAACGTGACGCGATCCGATTGCGTCAGGTCTGCATCGCGGCGTCCGACCGGCTGGGAATCATCCGTCGAGACGAAATGTTCGGCGGGGCCCTGTACCGCGACATACAGATACTGTTCATCCCAAGCGAATCGAAGCGTCAGCGGTCTCCGGCCTCGTGTTTGCGCGGATTGGGCGCCCCGAGCGTTCCAGAACGATTCGTGGAGCTGTCCGTCCAATCGCGGAGGTTCAACGGTTCTTGCGGCGATCGCGGTTTGGCGTGAAGTCGGCTGAAGCAAACTGGACCAGGGTGATTGGTGATCGGCGATGCGACGCACGTCGGCGGAGAAATCGTGCTCCGCCACCGGGGCTTCGGTGGGGGCTTCATCGGCCTGCTCGGATGTGGCTTGCTCGGTTTTTCCCCGTTCGCTCGCGGCTTGATCGCTTGCGTTCCGCGGGTGCCGAGCCAACGCGTCTTCGACGATCAAGCGAACCGGATGCATTTGCCAGGCCAGGTCGATCTGGTGGTCAGCCGTGTGTTCGGACGCGTGACGAAAGGGGGTGAGCAGGCTATTGGGGCGATGCAGGCTGTTGAATCGGTGATTGCCGAGCGGCAGTGCCGCGGAAGCTTGGATCACGGCCGGTGGCGTATTCGGGGTCGCGCTGCGGTTGGATTGGAATGGCGAAACGATTGCCGCATGACCGCCGCCGGTCGGCAACAGTTCCTGGGCAGCGTCGGGTAACGATTGGACGTCGCTGAAGGGCGTCGCGGCAGGTCCGCCCGACGCAGTCGATTCGCCCGCTGAACGCAGGCGGTTGATCAGTGCCCGATGCCGGTCCCATTCCTGGCTCTGCTGCCGCGCGCGGGCGTGGAGTCCCAAGAGCTGGGCGGCGGAGGAATCGTTGAATCGGCGTGAGATCTCGACCCACACCGCGATCGGGTTCGGCTCACCGATCGACCCTCGGGCGATCGACCACGCCGACCGAAATTGATCTTCGCGGCTGGTTTGATCCAGCAGTCGGCTCAGCGATTCGGCGAACTCGTCGGGCGTCACTTGTCGTGACGCGCCCGTTTGCGTCATCAGCAACTCGGTGATGGCCGCCTGCTGTTTCAGTCTTCCCTGGATGATATTCAATCGTCGACGACTGGCCTTGGTCTGACGCGGCGGCAAACGATGCCCACGGTTCAGACGAACGCCCAGCCCTAGGCTGTCGCCGCGTGCGAGTTGGGAACCTCCGCTGTAACGGGTGTTGATGGCGATCCAGGGATTCTCAACCGCTTCTGCGCCGGTGGCGACTTCGAAATCCGACACCAACATCAAGCCATCAGCGGCGAAGTCACCCACCAGCACGCCGCTGTCGGGAAGCATCGCGCTGTCGTGCAGGAGTGTCTCGCCGCGTCCGTGCAATGCGAACTCGACCACCTTTTCGGTGCCCCCGGCGACGGCGTGTTGCAGCAGCGCCGTTTTGGTTTCCACAGGCAGTGCGTCGCTGAGGGCAAGGATCGGTGGCTGGTGGACGTCGATCCAACGTCGCAGTGTCGCCAGCGAATCGTTCTCGTCAGCGGCCGGAAACGAGTCCACTGCCGCGACACCGAGTCTCATCGCGGCTTGGTCCAGGGCATGGGACGTCGGTGGGTCGAGCGTCCCGACGATCAGATTGCAACGCAATCGTTTCTCCAACGTTTCGCGTCCGATCAACGTCCACGGGATCTGGTCTTCGTTGGCGGCGATCACCAACATCGCACAGGATCCGGGCGGACCCTGCGGGGCGTCGGCCGACCGCACGGCCGACCAGGTTTGTCCGCCGTCGATGGATCGGAAAATGTTTCCGTGGTCGCCGGCACACAAGATGGTTTGATCATCCAGTCGACACGAGGCGCGGATGATCGATCGCGTGTTGACTCGATCAGACAAACTCGCGGACTGTTCCGCGGTCGCGGTCGGTCGGATCGACGATCGTGACAGTGCGTTGCGTGGCAGTGAGTTGGTCGATGGAGTCGATTGCGGGTCGAGCATGGATTGCCAGCTTCGTCCGCCGTCGCGCGACTGAAACGAGGTGGCGCCGGTGATCGGATCCGGAGCGCCGACGGCGGTGATGGAAGAACGCCGGTCGCCGGGGTGGTTGCCCGCGGTGCGATCGATCGCGTGCAGCAACGGCAGCTCGGAATCACCCGATCGACGCCACGAAGCTCCGGCATCGTGGCTGACCAAAATGACGCCGCGGCTGATCCGCGTGACGACGTCGACGCCGCCGCCGAGGGCGACGACGCGCCGGTCATCGACCCACAGGACGTCATTGAGTCGGCACTGCACCCCGCTTTCCACATCCTTCCACGATCGTCCGCCATCGGCGGTGACAACGATGCTGCCGTGGTCGCCGACCGCAACGCCGCGATCCTGGCCCCAAAACTGCAACGCTCGAATCGTCGCGGACGCTCTCAAGGTCTCGCTATCGCAGTAGGGCGGAGACGTCAGCGCGTCCGGGGCGGTGCCTGTGGAACCGGCACCCGATGTGATCGGGAGGGCTTGAATGGGCGGCAGCGATCGCAGGGTGTCGGGACCGTTGGGAGCTGGCTGGGCATGAGCTGCCGGTGTGCCGACCAGTCCGAAGGTCAGCATCGCGATCAGACCTGCCCACGCGGGGAGAGACCTTCCCGCGCCGCGCTCACCCCTCCCGCTCAGCGGTCGTGCGGTTTTAAGTCGTTGAAAATAAAGGAGTTTAGTCACTCTCCCCCTGGGAGAGTCGAGCGCAGCGAGGAGAGGGTTTGCCTCGATGCGCCGGCGGCGCTGGAAATCACTGAAGTGGAAATGACGATTCACCGTTCGACCTCCCCTCGCTTCGCTCGACCCTCCTGCCAGGAGGGTGACTTCGGAACCGCGCGACCTCCACACGGGAGGGTGATTGCTTAACTCGGTGTGTCTGGGGGCTGTCGTGCGCGTCTCCACCGTTTGGCGAGGAAAGCGACCTCCATGATTGTGGTCTGTCTGGTGCATCAATGTTCCGCCGTTCATGTTTGAATCCACCACCTGACCAGGTTGCCCGCGAGAATCAAAGCCAAATAGCCGAGGATCAGGTTGGCCAGAACATAGATTCCCGATGCCCCCCAGCGGCCCTCACCAGCGAGCATCGACGACTCGGCCGTGAACGTGGAAAACGTGGTCAACGAGCCCAGGAATCCGACCCGGAGGGCAAGCATTAATCGCTCAATGGACTCCGATTGTGTCGGGTCAAGGGAAGACAGAGCCCCCAAAAGGCCGCATCCGACGAGATTGGCGATCGTGGTTCCCAGCATCGTCGACCCGCCCGGCAGCGCCGCCGCGGTGAGCGTCACGCCGTATCGGCAGAGCGATCCGATCGCTCCGCCCAAGGCGATTGCTGCCAAATTGAACCAACTAGTCATCATTGCCGGGTGTTTTTCGCATTGCCTAAGCTTCGGCCCCCACTTACGTTAGCGGCTAGGTTCGGAAGTTCTCCCTGCCACGTAAATGTCAGTTTTTCTACTTTCGACGTCTCCATTTCCATTTCGTCCTAGCAATTTCCCACTCATGAGCACCGCAAAAGCTGCCAACACTGAAAACCGCGTGATGACCGGAGCCGACATCATTGTCAAATCACTGGTAGATCACGGGGTCGATGTACTATTCGCCTATCCGGGCGGATGCAGCATGCCGTTGCACCAGGCCCTGACGCGTTACGGCGATTCGATTCGGACGATTTTGCCGCGTCACGAACAGGGGGGGGCATTTGCCGCCCAAGGTTACGCCCGTTCGACCGGTCGGGTCGGCGTGGTGCTGGCCACCAGCGGCCCGGGCGCCACAAACCTGGTCACCGCGATCGCCGACGCCAAACTGGACAGCATTCCGATGGTCTGTCTGACCGCCCAGGTTCCCACCCGAGCGATCGGTTCGGACGCGTTCCAAGAAACGCCGATGGTCGAGGTGTGTCGCGGAATCACCAAGCACCACTACCTGGTGACCGATATCCGCGAATTGCCGCGAGTGATGAAGGAGGCGTTCCACATCGCCAGTTCCGGTCGCCCGGGGCCGGTGTTGGTCGATCTGCCCAAAGACGTTCAGCTGTCGGACGTGACGAGCGACCTGGATCTCGATCCGCCGATGAATCTGCCCGGCTACGAAGCGGCGCCCCCGCCGGTGGCCAGCGAGACGATTCGTCAGCTCACCGCCGCGATCCGACTCGCCCGTCGCCCGATGATCTACGCCGGCGGCGGAATCATCTTGGGCAACGCCAGCGAAGAACTCAACGAGTTCATCAACAAGACGGGGATTCCGACCGTGACCACCGTGATGGGCATCGGTGCCGTTCCGCCGGACAACGAAAACTCCATGGACTGGTTGGGGATGCACGGCGCGGCGTACGCCAATTATGCCGTCCGGGATTGCGACCTGTTGATCGCGTTGGGCGTTCGTTTTGACGACCGCGTGACCGGGAAAGTCGAAGCGTTCGCCAAGGACGCCAAGATCATCCACGTCGACATCGACGGATCCGAGCTGAACAAGAACAAGGAAGCCCACATCCCGGTTCGCGGCGACGTCAAGCAAGTGCTCAACGCCCTCAATAAGACCGTCACCAAGTGCGACATCGAGCCCTGGCGCGAGCATTGCAAGGAACTCAAAGCGAAGTACCCCTTCAAGTATGACACCGAGTTCGACGGGATCTTGCAGCAGCACGCGATCCGCACGCTCAGTGACATCACCGCGGACATGGACGCCCAAATCTCCGTCGGTGTCGGACAGCACCAGATGTGGGCGGCCCAGTTCTACCGATTCCGACGCCCCCGCACCTGGCACTCCAGCAGCGGACTGGGCACCATGGGATTCGGATTGCCGTGTGCGATGGGCATTCAAGCGGCGCTGCCGGATTCGTTGGTCATCGACATCGATGGCGACGGCAGTTTCCAGATGAACGTCCAAGAACTGGCGACCTGTTTCTGCGAAGAACTGCCCGTCAAAGTCTTCCTGCTCAACAACCAGCACCTGGGAATGGTGGTTCAGTGGGAAGATCGCTTCATGGATCGAAACCGGGCCCACACCTACTTGGGACCGATCAGTCACAACGAAGCCAGCGGCAACAGCGACGCGGAACGGTTCTCCTACGCCACCGAGCGTTATCCCGACTTTGTGAAAATCGCGCAAGGATACGGGTGCGGTGCGGCGACGGTGAGAAAGAAGGCCGATTTGGAAGGTGCGATTCGAGAAATGATCGCCCATCCGGGTCCCTACGTCTTGGACGTCGAAGTGCCTTACCAAGAGCACGTCTTGCCGATGATCCCCGGCGGCATGACCGTCGATGACATGATCCTGCAGTAGGGGCAAGGTCACGCTTGCGCCGCGTCCCAGCACGTGGCGTCAGCCAGTGGCGCGTGTTGGCTTTGGCTTCACCACGGACCGGTCGCTGACCGGTCCGCTGATTGATCCACGATCCACCGAGTCAATGGTGAGCCGCTGGCCGTAAGGCCTCGGGCAGCCGCCGCAATGCCCGGCCGCTTACGCGTCACGGCTCACAAAGCCAACAAGCCGTCCCGCTGGGCGCGAAGCGATGCGCGATCGCCGCTACAATGATTCGTCCCCACCCTTTCCGGACGAGTTTTTCAAGTGATGGTCATGATCGATCGGCGTCAACGCATGCGTATCCCTCTGCTCGCCACCGGCATGGCGTTGCTCGCTCTTGGACGACCGGTTTCCACGCAGGAGCCCAAGCACATGCACACGAACCAGTTGGTCAACGAAACCAGTCCGTACCTGCTGCAGCATGCCCACAACCCGGTCGATTGGCACCCCTGGGGCGAAGAGGCGTTCGCCAAAGCCAAGCGGGAAAACAAACCGATCTTCTTGTCGGTCGGTTATTCAACCTGCTACTGGTGCCACGTGATGGAAGTCGAATCGTTCGAGGACCCCGAAGTCGCGGCGGTCATCAACAAGTACTTCGTCGCCATCAAAGTCGACCGTGAGGAGCGACCGGATATCGACGAGCAGTACATGCTGGCCACACAGATGATGACCGGACGCGGGGGCTGGCCCAATTCCGTTTGGCTGACCCCCGACGGCAAGCCCTGGATGGCGGGAACGTATTTCCCCAAGCCGACGTTCATCTCGGTGCTGAAACAGATTAACGAGTTTTGGGTCAATCGCCGCGATGACGTCAACCGCCAAGCCGACGCGCTGGCCGACGCGGCCAAGCGATCCAGCACCACCGCGGCCATCCAAGCGGTCCCGCTGTCGCTGGAACTGGTGGACCAGGCCTGCGCGAATCTGCTCGGTCAGTTCGATGCTCAAAACGGCGGATTCGGCGGAGCACCAAAATTCCCGCCCCACGGCACGCTGGCGTTACTGATCGACCAACACCAACGCACCGGTGACAAGTCGCTGATCGAACCGATCACCAAAACGCTCGACGCGATGTGGCTCGGCGGCATGCACGACCATCTTGGCGGCGGCTTTCACCGCTACGCAACCGACGCCGATTGGCTGTTGCCGCACTTCGAAAAAATGCTCTACGACAACGCGCAACTGATGCGCATCTACGCCGACGGGTACCAGATCACCGGCAACGAGCGCTACCGTGACGCCGTCGAGGATATCGATCGCTGGGTGCGCCGCGAAATGACTTCGCCCGAGGGAGCGTTTTACAGCGCGCTCGATTCCGGTGAAGTCGGAAAGGAAGGCGAAGCGTACGTGTGGACCGCCGACAAGATCAAAGACGTACTCGGTGAAGAAGACGCGGCACTGTATTCGCAAATCTACAACATCGTCCCCGAAGGCAACTTTTTGGAGGAGTCGACCGGGCACAAGACCGGCGAGAACATCCCCCACCTGAAACAGTCCCTCGACGCGATCGCCCAATCGCATCCGCTGGGCAAGCAAGGGTTGATCGATCGAATCGAAGCGATGGAAGACAAGCTACTGCGCGATCGACTGACCTGGCCCCAGCCACACAAGGACGACAAAATCCTGGCCAGCTGGAACGGATTGATGATCGACGCCCTGGCACACGCCGGTCGAGTCTTGGACGAACCGAAATACATCGAATCCGCCGCCGCGGCAGCCGACTTCATTCTCGAGTCGATGATCCGCGATGGGAAGCTGCTCCGCACGTACCGCAGCGGAACCGCCAAGCTGCCCGGCTACCTGGACGATTACGTCTACTTTTGCAAGGCGCTCTTGGAACTGCACGCCGCGACCGATCAGCAACATTGGCTGGACAAAGCGACCGGGCTGGTCGATTTCATGCTCGCTGAATTTGAAGACGACGCGGACGGCGGATTCTTTTTCACCGGAGACTCGCACGAAGCCTTGATCGTGCGTTCCAAAAACCTTGGCGGCGGCGGCAACATGCCCAACGCCAACGGCATCGCCGCGCAGCTGCTGGTTGATCTGGCCGAGTTGACGGGCCAAACCAAGTATCGCGACTCGGCCGAGAAAACGCTGCAATCGTTTTCGGGGGTGATGGCCAAACAGCCGCACACGACCGAACACCTGCTGATCGGAGTGTCTCGCTATCTGGCCACGTCCACGGCGGGCTCCGAACAGGCAGCCGCAGGCGACACCAAACGCGTCGATCCGATCACGTTCACGGTCGATCTGTCGAAGTCCCAGGTGCGTCCCGGTGAGACGGTGACGGTCACGGTGACGCTGGACATCGATGACCGCTGGCATCTTTACGCGACCAATCCCGATGCGGAGTTCTTGATCCCGACGAAGGTGTCGGTCACAAGCGATGCGGCGATCACGGTCGGCGAGGTCGTCGCGCCAAAGCCCGAGTCGCGAACCGATCCGATCCTCAAGACCGAACTCAATACTTACGCCGGGAAGATCGAGTTCAAAGTCCCGGTCACGGTCGATGAAGCGGCGAAGTCCGGCACGGCAACGCTCACCGTGGTCGTCGACTCGCAAGCCTGTGATCAAGCGAGGTGCCTGGAGCCGGAGAAGACGGCGTTTGAGTTGAAGGTGGACGTTCGCAGATAACGGTCGCGGTACTCGTTTAGGGTTGGGGACCGGCTACCCGACTAACGCTCGGGCGTGAGACTCGATCGTTGACGCTCGGCTCAACGAAGTTACCCACTCCATCGACCGTATTTTTAAGTACGAAGGCACATCATTTGGGACATGGCTCCCCTCTCCCCAAAACAGATCGCGCGAGAGACATTTGTTCGCAGGTGGACGTTGACCGCGATCTGTTTTGGGGAGAGGGGAGCAACGGTGGTCGCTGCAATATTTCCATCAGGTCTCACTGGCACGGGAGGGTTACTGCCTAACTTGATGCGTATGGGGGTGCGTTTCGCGGCCCCGGGCTGTGTTGTGTCACCGCTCTGCTCCGCTAGCCACGTGATCAGCGAAACTTGAGCACCACAAACTGTTTCAGGATCGCGGACAGTGTTCCATCACGCGTGCCGAACGTTCCGCTGTAGCCGCGGCCATCGGTGAACCAGATCGACGCGTTGCCCAATTCACACGTCTCTCCATCGGACTCGAATTGAAATGGATCGCCTAACGGATCCAGGGTTGTACTGGCCGGTAGGTTCACCTTGGCCAAATCGTTAAGCGTTGCCGGGTATTGGTTGAACTTCAGCTTGTACGTCGCCACCGCGGCGGCCGTCCGGGCGTGCCGGCGTTCGTTTGCAACTCGCGCATAGACGGTCGCCAAGTAGTCCTTCGATTGGCCCGGGCTGTGCTGTTGATTGTACGCGGGGATCTGGAGTGCCAGGTCCAATCCGGAACCTGATTCCCGACGGAACTCCTCTTGCAGTTTCATCACTCGTTTGATCGCGGCAAATGTTCCGATCCCGCCGACACGCGAGAATTGGTCGTTGCGGTCGAGCCATTCGATGCGACGGCTGGGGGCGAACGTTTTCGGTATCGGGTCACGACGCCATGTCTCGATGACTTCGCCACGCAGCAACCAAGGGATTTGCGCCAGTTTGGTCGAGCGAATGCTGTCCTGCCACGCCTGATTTAAATCGGGTGACGTTTCGACCAGTTGCACGATTTCATCCAATTCGGCTTCACTCCAAATTCCCTTGGCGATCGATTGGCTGACCAACGGAAGCATACGGAGCGAGACTTGGCCTGTCGGTCCGATACCCAGACCCTGAAAGAGTCGAAAAGCCTCCATCGCCCGATCGGTCTGTTTGTCACGGACCGCGCCACGAAATTCCGTTCGCAACAATTCGGGCAATCCGCGGAGGGAGGCCAGCCCGCTGGAATAGCTGTTGGGATTTCCGAATTCATTGGCGTGCCAAATCGAGGCCTCGTTCGGATTGAGCTGTTTGGCCATTTCCAGCAACGGTGCCGCTTCGGCCAAATAGTCGTTAAGGTAGGCGTTGATCGGGTGCTGTTCGTCGAGATTCTCAAAGAGGTCGTCGTGTTCTTCGAGCACTTCGAACAAGAGGTGATATTGTTCGTTCAGCGCGTCAACCGCGCTGGCCAGTTCGCGACTCGATTTGGTGTGCTCCCTGCTAGTCCGGTCCGCATAGTCGGCGGCCTGGGTCACCGGTGAATCGATCAGCTCCGCCGGAAACGACCGCTCCAGCATCGGTCTGATCTTTGCCGCTCCGGCTTGCCAAGTTGCGGCTGCGGAGATGCAGAACAACAGCAGCGCGATCGGCGGAGTGATCGCCAGCGCGATCATCGTTCGGTCTCGAAGGGTTTTTGGGGAAGCACTCATGGTTGATTCCTGATCTGTAATTCAACGTATTCCCAGTCGCGGCCCCAGAGTTGGCCGTAGCCGTTGACGCGATCCACGGTCATCGTTTCGATCGCCGGCGCCGCACGCAGGTCGTCTCCGTAGCGACTGGTTTGGAACACGCCACCGGTTTGATGAAGCTGGTGAAGTTTCCATCGCCAGCCGAGGTCGTCACTGCGGTTGGCCGCGGCGTCGATCCCTTCCAGCATGGCGGTGACCAGGGAGTCGTAGAATCGGGGTTCCATCCAACCGACGAGCCCCGGCGGCTGATGCTCCAGCACGGTCAGATGGTGATTCAAATAGCGTCCTCGATCGTCTTGGAAATTGTGTTGCCAAGTCACCACCACCGCACGGCGACGCGCGGCGGCTCGACTGGCTGGCGTTCCAATGGCTTGTTTGGCCGCTTGCACGGCGGGCTCATCGGCACGTTCAGCGGGCACGTCGGTTTGGAGCGTATCGATCAGCAGCACTTCGAAGCGATCCGCGATTTCCTGATCGGAGAGCAGGCTGCTGCGTCGGAGCGCGGGAAGTAAGGTTGCCGAGGCGTCGAGCCATTTGGCCAATTCGGTCCACGCTTGGTCGTCTTGATTCTGTCGCCACTGGATTCGTGTCTGCATGATGCTCCCATGCCAGCGGGAATAGATCCACGGATCCATGCGGGCAAACACTTGGTCGCTGCCCCCGGCTTTGAGCGGCGCGACGCTCTTCAGTGGATCCAGCTTGTAGTCGCCGAGGTGGTCCTGAAGATCCTTCATCTTGTCGCCCAACGGATCATGACGAAACGCGAAGTCGCCCGCGAATCCGGTTATCGGCACGCCGACAAGCCGAGCGTTTTGGGTGGAATCACGCTGGGCTTCGCTGATCAATTCCGACCGCAGCGTCGGATCCATAGAAGGGACCGAGAGCACATGCGTGGCTGCAAAACCGATCGGCAACAACACGATCAGCCCAACCACGCCACCGCCGACGACGAACGTCAACGGTCGGTCAGCCGTGTCCATGTAACGCCGCATCATCACGTACGTCGCCAGCATCGGAGCGAGCCCGCAGAGAACCAACCCGTAGATCGGAAAGCCGAGTGAGACGTAGGCGAACACCAACCAGCCCGTCGTGATCAGGGCAAGGATCGGAGCCAGAATGACCGACAAAATCAGTGTGCGGACAAACTGGCTGACCCACTGGGAGATCGAATAGATCCATACGATGAACATCAAGATCGTCACCAGCGTCGGTAAGCCGGCAGCGAAGTCGGAGACACTTTCCTGATGGACGATTGTCAGATTCCAAAGCCCGTACACCAGCAGCGAACAGCAGAGGATTGCGATCGGTACGGCATGCAGTGCGAGATAAGTCTTTCCGGGAGACACGCCACGGTCGGCCAAGAAACGCACCCGCTCGGATGCCCCGTCGTGTTTGAACACGCTGATGCCCAACCAGCACACGGCCAAGGGGGCCAAGAATAACAGCCAAGGCAACAGTCCGATGATCCCGCGGTACCGATCCACCGCCGCCAACTGAACCGCGGCCAGGAAGCTGATCAGCAACATGCCGATCAAGATCGCCAGCATGCCTTTGGCCGAGTGAATCGATTGCCAAATGATCGGCGCGGTTTGAGTTCCAAATGTCGCCGGGATGGCTTCATTCGTTTCGCGTGCCGGAGAATGGGGCGAGACGTCCAGCAGCGGTGTGACCGACGGGGCTTCCGCGGCGCCCAGAGTTTGGATCGCGGCTCGGTACGTGATCGGAGTGACGATTGCAATCCCCAGCAACGTGAACCCAAAGTTGATCCAATCCAATGGGCCCATCGCCATCGGGCGATTGGAAAACTCGGAAACGAGCGACGTCGCGATCAATGGCGAAAACGCCAGCGGAATCAACGCGATCAACGAATAAAATTGATTCTTGATCCGCCAGGCGACATAAAAACCTGCCAGCAACACGAACAACGAATGGGAGATCCAAACCGGATAGCTAAACGGGTTACCGGAATAACCGGTCTGACCGCCGATCATCCAGTGCGAGGTGTCGCGATGCCCGAGATCAAACGCCGTGATGACCAGCAATGCAAACGCCCACATCACGGCCAGGCCGGCCATGCCGACCAGCAATTTTGTCGTCGCGAGCCGTTTGGACGAAATCGGCAGCAACGCCAGCCAATCGATCGTGCGTAGGGATCGTTCCTGGCCGACCAACAAGGGGCCTGCACCGGTCGCGAACAGGCCCGGAAAGACCAGCATCGTTACTTCATGGGGCAATTGAAATCGAAACGATTCCATCGCAACGCCCAGGATGGCGTTGATGACGATGATCAACAGCGAGACGATCGCCAGCAAAGCGACCAACGGCGCGAGCTGGCGAGTTTCCTTCCACCAGAACCACGCGGTCGAAGAAGCTTCGTGCCGCGTCGTCGTCAGTGCAGTGAGTGTTGCTTCGGTGCTCATGGTCAGATCAATTGAAGTGTTCCGCCCGGGGACGGCGGTTGCATCAACCCATGGGCGCGAGCCCACGGGCAGGTCAAAGAAGTACTCGTTCGGGTGCGGCGGACGCTTACGCGTACCGACTGGTTTCAGCGATGGTGTCAGATCGCCGCGGACATCGCCGGTGCGGTGCGGTCGGACGTGCAGGCGACAAAAATTTCTTCCAGTGTCGCGACACGCGTCCGGACCTCCGTCACGCCCGGCGTTTCGCGAAGCGTGTGGATCATTTCCGGTGACAGGTGTCGGACGAACAATTGGCGGGATCGGCCCGACGTCTCTTCGGTCAACACTTCGGCCGGCTCGGGAGGCGGTGCGATCGATCGCAGCGGATCGTCGACGTCGATGACGACCTCATGAATCGATTCGCGAAGCTCCGCCAGCGGGCCGTGCAACCGGATTCGGCCGTGGTGCAGGATCGCGATCGTGTCGGCGACCCGCTCGACTTCACTGATCTGATGGCTGGACAGGAATACCGTTCGCCCCGTCGCGGCGCGGTCGATCATCGATTCCAAAAAGTTGCGACGCACTTTCGGGTCCAACCCGCTGGTGGGCTCATCCAAGATCAACAGCGACGGGTCATGGGCGAGGGCAAGTGAGAGCGCGACCTTGGCGCGTTGGCCCTTGGAAAGATGGCGGATCTTCTGTTCGGGGCGGATCTCGTAGCGGCGGATCGACGCTTCATAGTTCGGCAAGAACGAGGCATCGTAAAACGACGCGGTGAAGCCGCCGATTTGTGCAACCGACATCCAGTCATAAAGAGCCGGTGCGTCAGAGACGTAACCGATTTGACGACGTACGCCCTGCGGGTCACGCAGCGGGTTGACGCCGCAAACCGTGCAGGAGCCGCTGGTCGGTTTTTGGAATCCGGTCAGGATGCGAATCATCGTCGTCTTGCCGGCACCGTTTTCGCCCAACAGCGCAAACACCGTTCCCGGCTGGATTTCCAAGCTGACGCCCATCAGAGCGTCGCAGCGACGGAAGTGCATCGTCAGGGCGTCGGTGGTGATGACGGGTTCCATGGTCGTTTCACTGGGTTCGGGAAGGCGGTCAGTTGCTTGTGCTTCGCTACTCATTCTTCGGCTCCCCCGTTGTCACTCGGTTCGGTCGACGACACCAAGACGGCCGGCTCGGTGTCGACCAACTGACGCAAGTGATCGTCCACGAAGGTCTTGATCTGCTTTTTCGATAGCCCGGCGTGCCAGGCCTCGGCCAACACCGATCCGATGCGTTCGTTCAACACCGTCTCGCGCTCGCGGCGACAGATCTCCACCGCCGCATCGCGAACCACCATGCCGCGGCCCCGCAAGGTCTCGATCACGCCGTCGGCCTGCAGTTGATTGAACGCCCGCGCGACCGTGTTGGGATTGAGCGCGACCTGGTTGCTGAGCGCGCGGACGCTGGGGAGCAGTTGTCCCGGGCGGATCGTTCCTGCGGCGATGGCAAATTTGACTTGCCGAACAAGCTGCAAATAAATCGCGACGTCACTTTGGACGTCGATCGAAAAAAACATGGCTGGACCTGAACGAGGAGCCAGTGATTGAGTGTGCTATCGCGATAGTACAGCAGTTCAAATGGCCTGTCAACGAGATTTTTTGAAATCTGTTTTCGGCCAGGCGGCGGGAGCCCGGAGGCAACGGCAAAGTGGGGTAAGCATCCTGCTTGCCATCCGCGCCGGCTCTGCCGGCGCACCCGGTGTGGCTCTCGCCATTACTGAAGACCGTCGCTCAGGGCTTCTTCGCGGCTAAACATCGATACCGCTATCGTCAGGGACTTTGGTGTTTTCGATCGAACGCTCATGCCCTTGCGCTCGACAGCCACCCATACTTACCCGATCACCATTCGCCGCCATCGAGAGTTTGCCAGCACCATGCCCGAAGGACACAAGACCCATTTCCTTGCCCGGCAACACACCGACTGGTTTGCCGGGCAATCGTTGAAGGTGACCAGTCCGCAAGGACGGTTTCGCGGCGACGCGCGAAAGGTATCCGGCCGGGTGATGGATCGTTGCGAGGCGATCGGCAAGCACATGTTTTATCACTTTGAAAACGATCGTCTGATTCATGTTCACCTCGGTCGGTATGGAAAGTATCGAATGCACTCGACGCCGCCGCCGGCTCCGGTCGGGCTGGTCCGGATGCGATTGGTGGGCGAGACGTGGTCGCTGGATCTGAACGGCCCGACGACCTGCCGCGTCATCGATCGGCAAACCCGCGAGGAAGTCATCGGCAAGCTCGGCCCGGACCCGCTCGCCGAGGGTTCGCCGGCGCGGAAGAAGGCGACCGTTTGGGGATCCGTTCGCGAGAGTCGGAAACCGATCGGCGCGCTCGTTTTGGATCAGTCCGTGGTCGCGGGTGTCGGCAACATCTTTCGCGCCGAGTTGTTTTTCGAACTCGGGCTCGATCCGCGTACCCCCGGTGCCGAGTTGGGCAAGGCGACGTTTGATTTGCTGTGGAAGTCGCTGGTCAAGATGATGCGAACGGGATTGAAGTACGGAAAGATCGTGACCGTCACCGCCAGAGAGGCCCGCGCGCCGCTTGCGACACTGGAGGGCCGTGATCGTTTCCGCGTGTATGGCAAAGCGGCATGCCCCCGCTGCGACCGGCCTATCGAAACGATCGAAATCGCGGCGCGAAAGTTGTACTGGTGCCCTGGCTGTCAGGGCTAAATCGATGTGGGATAGGCGTTGAGCCTGTCAATCCAGTGGACGACAGGCTGGAAGCCTCTCCCACGGTCGTTACGCCGGTCGGACCCGTTGGACTTCGCCGCTGCGAAAGCGTCGCCGGTTGCCGTCGACAATCAATTCCAGCGATCCGTCGTCGGCGATGCCGGTGCAGTACCCGGTGATCGTTTCGTTGCTCTGTTTCAATGACAGGTTTTGACCGGCCAGCGCGCAGCGCGACCGGTATTGACCGATCATTTCATCCGGACCGTCGTCCAGTTCGCCGAGCATTTCGGCGAGCGATTCGGCGTGGGCGGCCAGCAACGTTTCGCGGTTGACGTGGCGATTGGCGATCTCAGCGATGGACGCCGACGGGGTGGAGTGCTGGGAATTCAGGTCGGGTTTCCCGTTCAGATTCAAGCCGATCCCGATCACCATCCGTCCGGCGATCGTCGCATTGGTCTCGATCAGAATGCCCCCCAGTTTATGCAGCGCGGGGGACGTGGTGGAATCACTCGACCGCAGGACGCAGATGTCGTTGGGCCACTTCAGCGCGACACGGCACGGCGGGCAGCTGTATTCGATCGCGCGAGCAGCTGCGACGCCGACGGCGGGCGACAGCACGGATGCGGACGGGTGGGTCAATTCAAACGGAATGACCAGCGAGAACGTCAACGCGTCTTCTTGGCTGATCCAAGAATTGCCGTGTCTGCCGCGGCCGGCGGTCTGGTGGTCGGCCACGTACAGTCGCGGCAGCAAGCGATCGTCGATCCGGTCCGTCTGCAGTTCCGCCAGCGCATCGCTATTGGTCGATGCGATTTCCCTGCGGTAGACCGCCGAAGCGATCACCGCGTTTCGGATCAAGTGATCGAGGGTGTGGCGCATGCTCGGTGTGACGCCTTCGTCACAATTCAAAACGGCATCCAAAGTCCAAGCGACATCCAGGTGAAGAGTGCAAACAGGACGAGCAGTCCGATCGCGACGAGTTGCCAGTGAAGCGGCGTGCTCTTGGAACGCAGCGGCGTTCCGAACTCGCGCTCGACAAATTCGTCGTAGTCGAATTCCTCGTCGTCTTCGTCGTCGTAGCTCATCGGGGTGGGGTAAGGTTTCAGCTTGCCATCAGGGGACGTTCGCAAGCTGGAAGCTTACGCCACGGGATCGCAAGCTGGAAGCTTACGCCACTTGGTTTAGGTGAACAATCCGAGCGGGCCGGCGGTCGGACCGGCGGAGAAGAAGTTTCGGATGTTGGGAATCACGTCGACCAGATCTTGATTGTTTCCGACGCCGAACCACATCGCCAAGTCCGCGGCCATCTCGTCGACCGAGGTCGTCGGGATCAGTCGTCCGCGGCCGAGGTTCAAGTTGCCGGCAATCGGATCGACCGGACTGGTGAGACTGGTGGGATACTTGCCGAACAGCTTGCCACCGTCGACGCTTCCGCCGGCGACGATCTGGTTGCCTCCCCAGGCGTGGTCGCTGCCCTGGCCGTTGGTGCCCAGGGTGCGGGCGAAGTCCGAGGCGGTGAACAGTGCGACGTCGTTTTGGATGCCCAGTTCAACGGTGGCGTCGTAGAACGAACGGATCGCCCGGCTGACTTCGGCCAAATTCGTCTGCTGGGCTCCGATCAGGCCGCTGTGGTTATCCCAACCACCATTGGTGACAAAGAAAATCTGACGCGTTTGGCCGAGGGTCTCTCGGGCTCCGATCACCTTAGCCACCATTTTTAGTTGGTTGCTCGGGTTTTCCGATGCGAACGGGGTGGTGATGTCGACCGCGTCGGTGGCGCTATTGAATTCCAGGGCGGCTTCGGCGGAGTTGCGGTTGGTTTCGGCGAATGATTTCGCCAACAGGTCGTTGTAGGTCTGGTCCAAGATGTTATTGATGGCCCTGGAATTCATCCGGTCCTGGCGTCCCAAGCTGCCAGAATAGCCGTTGACCTTCGTCGCACCACTGTTTCCGATCGCATAGGGGATCACGTCCGAACCGGTCTGGAACAGGTTCATGCCGTTGACCGAGATGTTCATCGAGACGGTGGGGTTGGAATTGGTGCTTTGCAAAAGATCGGCCATTCGACCGCCCCATCCGGTGATCTTGCTGCGTGATTGCGGGAATCCGGTTTGCCAGTGGCGCTGCAGGTCGGCGTGGGAAAACAAACCGAGGGGCAGTGCGGCACGCGAGTTGTATTGGGCCCGTGTGGTGGGTTCGATCAGCGACCCGACGTTGGAAACGAAGCTCAGGTTCCCCGTCTTGTAGAGCCCTGCGACACCGGTCGTGGAAGGGTCGGGCAGCGGATCGGGTGCGGGGTCGGCAAAGGCTTGTGCAGCCATGGCGGGGTGCAAGCCAAAATTCCTTGCGTCGGGACCGGCGACGGAAATCAGCGAACTTTGATCGATGGCAAGACCACTCGGGTTGGTGTCGGGATCGTGAACGCCACCGCGGGCGTTCACATAATCGCCGTACTCGCCGCTGGTCGAGGTGCCGTCGTAAGGTGTCAGCATGTTGTACGAGTCGTTGCCACCGAGCAGAAACAGGCACACGATCGCTTTGTAACCGGTCGGATTGGATTCTGCCGCCATCAACGATTTCGTCGCCTGTAGATTCAACAGCGTTGCCATCAACGAGGTATTCGTCATCAGGCCACAACCGCCGGCGGCTTTGAGCAGCGCGCGACGCGAGGTGAAAATCGATTCGTTGGAGTGAAGATTCATGGCGTGGGATCCGGAAAAGCAGAAGAGTGTTTGGGAGACGCGTCGATCAAGCCGTTCGATTGATCGCGCCGATGAAGAGCTGGGGCGATGGTCCGGCCTCCTGCTCGGGCTATTGTTCAACCGCGCAGTCCGGGGACAGCACGACGGCGTTGAGTATCACTTCGAGACGCTCGACGTGGGAGGCAGACGGTTCGCTGGCGATCGCATTCTTGATGCTCGTTTTCGTCGCTTCGCTCATCGACCCGTTGCACAGCCAAAGATCGAAACGCTGCAGGATTTCATCCAGGTTGTCCAAGTCTCTCGCCAATTCCAGTTCCGGTTCCAGATGGAACGTGATCCGGCATGTGCCCTTCCGCATTCCATATTCCACGTAACGCCTGTACGTCCAGACTCGAAAACGATTCAACATCTTGTTGGCCGTCACGCCATTGAGAATTTGAAACTCGGGTGCGACCAACGAATCATAGGGATTGCGCCGGGACGGCGTGTAACCGATCAAGTCACCCGGCGGCTGGTAGTCGGGCAAGTAAAAATTGAAGACGCTGGGCGAGCGGAACGGCATCTGGCCGAACTCGCCGCCGACACTGTTGGAAAGCATCATGTAGCCGGCCGCATAATTTGTCGTCGGTCGCATCGCTCGGATCAGGGACGTCGAACGCAGGATCGGCTCGCGCAGCCGGCTGTACTCGGTGCCGCGAACGATCACATCCACGCGTGTCGGATTCCTTCGCCGCACCACACGCTGGCCGCGATACAATTCTGGGTCCGTCAAGATCGCTTTGACCACGGCCTTGATGTCACCGCGGACGCCGCGGCCGTTGTCATTGAAGATTCGCGTCACCCGTCGCAGGTAGGCCCGGGAGGGATTCGATTTCACCATCCGCTGGATCAGCAGTCGACAGATGAATGGGGCCACGTTGGGGTGATTGGCGATCGCATCGAGCCCCGCGCCGATCTCGGCTTTCACATCCGCTTGCGTCACCGCGGACGGCAGCGGAGGCAGCACCGTGCCGAAGACGGTCTTGCTCGCCGGGGCATTCGGATCTTCGGAGTAATTCAAGTTGTTGTCGTGTTCGGCGACATGAATCTCCATCGGCTCGCCGAAGTTCCGCGGAACGTAAAAGTCGTTTCGGGAGTAGTGCTTGTATTTAAACCCCGTGAACAATCGTCCGAGTTCTTTGATCTGTTCGTTGTCGTAGGTGGGGATTAAATTGCCACTCTCATCGGTCATCAGACGACCATCTTGGTGCAGGTGGTACAGACCGACCGAGAACAGTTGCATGATCTCTCGCGCGTAGTTCTCATCGGGGAATCGCCCCGCACTGATGTTGGCCTTGCGATTGCCTCGCGAGCTCAGCCAGTCGCCCATGCAGGGGTGGTAGGTGACGTCTTCAAGAAGCTCGCGGTAGGTTCCGTCAATCCCTTCGGCCAGCATGTCGTAATAGTCAGACATCCCCAGCCAATCGGTGATCGTTGCTCTGCCCCCACCGATCGATCGTTTGTCGTCGTTGTTGAAACCGGTTCCCGAGTCACCGATGACAAAGATCTGGGAAAGTGCCCAGGCGACCCGTTGCCGCAACTGATCTTCGCTGGTCAGCGCGATGTGCCACCATGCTTGATAACGGTACAACGAAACGCCGATGTTCTGGGTATTCGGCTCGCGTCCATCGACGTGGATGATGTCGCGTGCGACGGCTTCGTGTGACGTCGGCTGCAAGTCGAATTGCTGGTCGATCCACTGTGACGTGGCGCGTTTGTAGCCGACTTCACCGATGCGGCGGGCGAGCGAATCGATCGACTCCTGCGTCGGACCGAAGGTCGCTTTGGAAAGAAACTGCGCCGCCCGAACCTTGGCCTTCATTAGCCGCACCTCGCGCGAACTTGTGACCGGAAATTCACCCGCGGAAGAAACCACAGGGTCAAGCGATGACGAGCCGATCAATGTGACCAGGAACAGTGCAGAGAGAGCCCATTGAAGTCGATCGCGTTGCTTGCGCATGATCACCACCTAAAGCGAATTGGAAAAAACGGCGGCTGGGAAAAGAATGACGAGAGAGCGATGAGCCTGGCGAGATGCGGGACGCGGCCGAGGTCGCCGCCGCCAGCAGGTTCGAAATTAACGAGAAGCACGGCCCGATGCAAAGCGCAATGCCGGCTTCATCAACCTTGCGTCCCAAATAATCGGCACCCCTCCCCCCTTGGGTGCTGTGTCGTGTAAGGGTTTGTATCCAAACGCCCGGCGAAGCTGCTCCAATGGGTGGTTTGACTCGCGTCACCCTCGGTCGGCTCTGGGCGAGGTGAGGACGTCGAAATTCCGGATCAATTCCGCTAGGCTGAAGCGGAGCCGAACGGATTGACGCTTCTGTATTTTGTTCCTCGTTATCGACGCGAGCGATTGATCACGCCTCCACCTGCCCAACGACCTACCGACAGCTTGATCGGCGAACCGCTGGTCGACCGATTCGGTCGTGTCCATCGCAGTCTGCGCATCAGCGTGACCGACCGATGCAACCTGCGCTGCTTTTACTGCATGCCCGAATTCGGCGCCGAATTTGCCGCGCGGGAAACGTTGCTGACCTTTGAAGAGATCCAGCGGATCGCCGACGTGTTGGCGTCGCGTTGTGGGATCCGCGACATTCGCTTGACCGGTGGCGAACCGCTGGTGCGAAAGGATCTGCCTCGCCTGGTCGAGATGCTGGCGTCGATTGAGGCCTTGGATGATTTGTCGTTGACGACCAACGGGATTCTGTTGGAGCAGTTTGCCGAACCATTGCGCCGGGCGGGGTTGAAGCGTTTGAACATCAGCATCGACACGCTGGACGAAGTCAACTTTCAAAACGTTTCGCGACGCAGCGGTATCGATCAGGTGATCCGCGGAATCGACGCCGCGATCGCGACAGGGTTCGAGACGATCAAGCTCAACACGACGGCGGTCAAAGGCGTCACCGAAAAAGAAATCATCTCGCTGGTCAAGTTTGCGATTGAACGCAACGTCCAAATTCGTTTCATCGAATTCATGCCTCTGGACACCGACCGTTCTTGGCGGACCGAGAATGTGCTCAGCGGCGAGACGATCGGCGCGATGATCGAGCGAGCGTTCGGGCCGCTGCTGCCGGTTCCCCCGCCGGTCGCATCGCAGCCGGCTTCTGATTTTCGTTTGCCGGGCGGGCATTCGATCGGGTTGATCCAGTCGGTGACCAAGCCGTTTTGTGATGCTTGCGACCGGATTCGTTTAACAGCGGACGGCGCGATTCGAAATTGCCTGTTCTCGCAGCAAGAGTTTTCGATCCGGGATTTGCTACGGCGCGGCATTCGCGACGACGGACTCGTCGACCAGTTTCGACGGGCGGTTGCGGCCAAGGCGGCCGGCCATGGGATCGACGACGGCGACTTTTCTCCGCCCGAACGTCCGATGTATTCGATCGGCGGGTAAACTCCAACCGGCACTGTTAGCGGGCTGCCGGACAGATTAAATTACCGCCCATGAATAATCTATTTGAACTCAACAGCGACGTCGCGGCGGTGATTGGCGGAACCGGCGAATTGGGCGGGCTGATGGCAGAAGCACTCGGCGCCGGCGGTGCCAAGGTCGCGGTGATCGGCCGCAACGCCGAACGCGGCGAAGCGCGGGCCAAGAAAATCACCGACGGCGGCGGCGAGGCGAAGTTCTTTGCCGCCGATGGATTGAGCGCCGAGTCGCTCGATGCGGCCCGAACGGCGATTTCCCAGTGGGCCGGCGCACCGACATCGGTGCTGGTCAACGCCGCGGGCGGCAACCGCCCCGAGGCGACGATTCCACCGGGAGGCGATTTCTGCAAATTGCCGCTGGAAGCGTGGCGCGATGTTTTCGATCTGAACCTGGTCGGCGGTGCACTGTTGCCTTGCCAGGTGTTCGGCCAAGACATGATCGACGCCGGCGTGGGCAGCATCATCAACATCGCATCGATGAGCGGCATCATCCCGCTCTCGCGTGTCGTCGCTTATTCCGCGGCCAAGAGCGCGGTGATCAACTTGACGATGTGGCTGGCCCGTGAATGGGCGACCACCGGAGTCCGCGTCAATGCGATCAGCCCCGGTTTTTTCCCCGCCGAACAGAACCGAAAGCTTCTGTTTAACGACGACGGCAGTTACACCGAGCGCGGCGGTCAGATCATCGGGCACACGCCGATGGGCCGCTTCGGCAATCCGGAAGAGCTTGCCGGTGCGACCATTTGGCTGGCCAGTCGAAAGGCGTCTTCCTTCGTCACCGGACAAAACATCGCGATCGATGGCGGCTTCGCATCGGTCACCATTTAACCACCCGTGCGAGAGGCGTTTGGCCTGTCGAAACGACGTGGAATAGGCTTCCAGCCTGTCGAAATACCGTGGGATAGGCTTCCAGCCTGTCATCACAACAGCCGACAGGCTGAACCCCTGCCTCTCCTTTCCCCCAACCCTTTCGTCGCACAACGAGACCATCGGACATGATCGAACTTCGCAATGATGCCAAGTATGCCCTCGTCATCCCCACCAGCATGGGCACCCGGCTGACGCCGGTCGACCATCAGCCGTTCCACTGCAGCGACACCTTCAAGATGCAGGCGACGAGCGCCGAGTCGAACGTCGGTAGCGTGTCGTCGTTTCTCGGATTGCCGGTCAAGATTTTGACGGCGTTCGTCAAAGACAGTCCGATCGCCCGGTTCATCAAAGACGACTTGGCGCGGCGGCACATGGATTACGAAGGACCCGAATTCGAACAAGCCACCCCGTGGGGCGTTCGGCACCAGATCAACATGGCCGACAGCGGTTGGGGCTCGCGTGGACCGCGCGTCCAAAATGACCGCGCCGGTGAAGTCGGGCGTCTGCTCAGCGTGAAGGACTTTGATTTGGATCGGATCTTTCGCGACGAAGGGGCGAAGATCGTTCACATGTCCGGTTTGATCGCGGCGTTGTCCGAAGAGACCAGCCAGTTCTGTTTGGAAATCGCCCGCGCGGCCAAAAAACACGGCGCCCGGATTGCATTTGACCTCAACCACCGGGCCTCTTTCTGGGTCGGTCGCGAAGACGAATTGTCGGCCGCGTTCAAAGAGATCGCCAGCCTGTCGGATATCCTGATCGGCAACGAAGAAGACTTTCAATTGTGTCTGGATATCCAGGGACCCGAAGCCGGAGGAAAGGACATCGGGGCGAAAGTCGACGGTTTCAAAGAGATGATCGGGCGGGTCAAAAAGGAGTATGCCGACACGACGTTGTTTGCCACCACGCTGCGGGAAGTCGAAAGCGCCAACTCCCACATGTGGGGCGCCATCGTCTCTCATGGGACTGAGTTTACCGTCGTGGAGCCTCGCGAAATCGGTGTGCTGGATCGGATCGGTGGCGGCGATGGATTTGTCGGCGGACTGCTCTATGGCGTGCTCAACGGATGGGATGTCGAAAAGAGCACCCAGTTCGGCTGGGCCACCGGCGCGCTGGCGGCGACCATGTTGACCGATTACGGCCAACCCGCCGATGAAGATCAGGTTTGGAGCATTTGGCAGGGCAATGCTCGCGTGAAACGCTAGCCGTTGATTCCGTCGGGATCGGCTGGGGCAATGGTGAGCCGCCGGCCGTAAGGCCTCGGGCAGCATCGGAAGGCCCGGCCGCTTACGCGTCACGGCTCACTCAATCAATCAGCCCGGTGCGCGACCGACGCGTGTCTGGGGTTCAACAAGCGCCACTGGCTGACGCCGCGTGCTGGCATGCGACATGCCAGCGGGAATGCCTATCCCGATTGCCACTGCAAGATCGCATCACTGGGCCAAACCAGCATGATGACGTTCAACAACAGGCTGTCTCGGATCGTCGCCAACAGCACCACTTCGACGACGATCAACAAGGCCACGCTGTAATACCACTTCAGCCGCGATGCGATGGCGTACCCGGCAAGGCAGGCCAACAGATCGAAGACACTGTTGGCGATCGAGTCGCCGTAGTAGTCCAGTGAAATGGTCGCCTCGCGGTAACGTTCGATGACCATCGGCGTATTCTCCAGAATTTCCCAGGCGGCCTCGACCACGGCCGCTGTTTTCAATCGGACGCCAGCGGACATTCGCCGTCGAAGCGGCCACAACGCGGCAAAAAATAAGATGCCGTGCAGCACGTGGGTGAAGGTGTACGGGTCGATCAGGTGCTGGGAATTGTGCCGGGAATCAATCTCCCAGGACCAGGGTCTGTAGGACCCGCACTGGCACCAGGCCGGCTGTCCCAGCAACCACAGCACCGTCACCATCGCGGTCGCGATCAGGGTCAGGTCCAGCCACACCGGCCGCGCCCACGTGGTGGGGCCAGATCGAGGTGCCGGTGGTGGTTCGGATTGGGAGTCTTGCATCACTCGACAAACGTGACCTGAAAATTGAAAGCTGACGAAGCAGTAGAAAAAAAATTCGGCCGCCACGAATGATCGTCCGATTCGTCGCGGTCGGATGACTTTTTGAGCTTGAGGGCGTGTGATTGCTTCTTGTGCTCCGACAACGGCACATGCAATCCCCATCGGCGTGCGTCCTCGTGGATCCACTGGGCAATCTGGAAGTGTCACGCTGTAACGCCATGATGGTTTCCCGCGATTATCGGACGCTGGGGGGTTTCATGGGAGGCTGCGTGGGGGTTGAATGTTAGCGTCGGGACAAACGCCGGACTGCGGGGGCAGGCGGGCGACGGGATGAACGCAATGGTCGACACCGCCGTTGCTGGTAATCCAATCGTGACCGCGTACTCATCATGTCAGCCGGCCTGAAAGTCTACTTTTGATCGGCAGTTCCATGAATCGAATTCCACTTCTTGTGTTCATTGTGGCATCCGTCGCGCTGCCCGGATGTTTCTCCAGCGAGCCCACGGTGATCCAGCCGCGGACCTATCAGATGAGTGAGCAGGAGCAGATTAATCGCGACCGCGCCGCGAAAGCGTTGGCTGAGCATCGCCAGTAGACCATCACCCGATCACTCGTCATCTCATCTCACGGATCGTCATTGATAAGGGAAGCGACAATGAAACTGAATCCATGCCGGGCCAACGCAGCCCGGGCGCAAGCGTTCACGCTGGTCGAGCTGTTGGTCGTGATCGCGATCATCGGCATCCTGGTCGGGCTGTTGTTGCCGGCGGTCCAGGCCGCTCGTGAAGCCGCAAGGCGGATGAGTTGTGGCAATAATTTCAAGCAGATCGGATTGGCCGTTCACAACTATCACGCCGCGTACAAGCAGCTGCCGATTCACATGAACGGAACCCGCCGTCTTCCTCCCACGGGAAGTTGGTTCAGCGAATACGGCGACGACTGCAACATGATGATGTTGAGCACCTTCGTGGGGCTGACGCCTTTCTTCGAGCAGCAAGGGCTGTGGGATCAGATCAGCAATCCCAATTCGGTTGATTTGACCGATCCGGGTGTGACGCGTGTTCCGCCGTGGCCTGCGATGGGGCCGACGCCGACCGAAGAACCCAACAGTGTGGTCATCGTCAATCAGAGCAATAACGCGTATCCGCCGTGGATGACCGAGATACCGATGCTTCGTTGCCCCAGCGATCCGGGTGTCGGATTGCCGGCCATGGGACGGACCAACTACGCCGCTTGTCTGGGCGACGGGTTGCACTACACCGACAACGGTCCGTACTGGTTCAACTTGCGCGGGGTTCCCAAGATCGAGGTTCACAACAATTCCAACACCAGCTTGTTGGCGTCGGCGCGGGGCATGTTCGTGCCTCGGGTGGAGAAAAAGTTTCGGGACGTGTTGGACGGACTCTCCAACACCATCATGTACGGCGAAATCGCGACCGATCTGGGCGACCGCGACATTCGCACCCTGGCCCACAGTTTTGCCCCGGGGACCTTTAGCGGGTTGCGCAACAATCCCACCGCCTGCCGCAACGACATCGACCCCGATCGCCCCCGATTCTGGGATCCTTCGCTGACCGACGTCATGGCGGGGAATCAGGGGCGCGGGTTTCGTTGGGCCAGCGGGATGCAGCCCTACACGGCGATGAATACGATTCTTCCGCCCAACTCAGAGACCTGCATGTCGCTCGAAGACACCACGCCGGGTGTGCTCTCGGCGAGCAGCCGACACCAAGGAGGCGCCCATCTCTTGATGGGCGATGGCGCCGTGATTTTCATCACCGATTCCATCGAGGCTGGCGATCCGACCAACGGAACGGTTGTCTACTACGGCACGGGAAACCGGAGCCCCGGTGCCGCAAGCCCGTATGGGTTGTGGGGGGCGTTGGGGACGCGAGCCAATCACGAGGTGATCCAAGAGCAGCTCAATCAGTAACCATCCGCCGCGATGCATTTCTTTCCTCCGCTTTACCAGATGTTAGCGGCAGGGCGCGATCCCTCCGGTCTTTCACGCGGAAACCGGACGGCTCGCTCGCGCCGTTCCGCTAAAAAATGCTTCACGTCGTTCCCAACCGGGCCGGCAGCGAAGTGGGCCCGATTTTTTGTGGCAGCGATTCGCCCTTGAAGCCGTTGTCGGCTGAACAGATGGCCTATGATTGGCCGTGCAAGTACAGGTTTCTCCCCGACCAGCGAATCGCCGCCATGGCCGATCCCACCGCGACGAATCGATTCCGACGCAAGAAAAAACGACGAAAGCCGAGGCCGGGTGATCCGATTCCCATGCCGGCATGGCTGTTCTATCCGCTGTCACTGGGCAGCCTCGCCGCGGCGGTGCTGCTGTATCGACGCGGTGATCCCGTCACGGCCATCACGATCGTTGTCATCGCGCTGTCCGGTTGGGGCGGGTTCAGGATGGGGTTCGGCCGGATCGCGGCATCGGTCCTGGGGCTGGTCGCCGCGATTGCCTACGCGCCGGCGATGGGTCTGAACTACCAGGTCGAGTTTTCCGAACGGTTCGGAACCAGTGGACTGGCCAATCGTTTTCTCTGCATCGCTGCAATCGGTGTACTGATTTCACTTGTGGTCACGCTCGTGATCACGATGATCAGCAACTGGGTGTTCGCCAAACGCCGTGCATGGAAGTGGGCCAACCATTTCGCCGGCTTTGCGATCGGATTGGTCGAAGGGGTCGTGATCTGTTACCTGCTGCTCGGCGGACTGATCAGCCTTCAAATGTGGCAGCGTGCTGATGATATTCAGAACAACGCCGTCGCGACGGCCGTCGACGACTGGGCTTCGCGAACGCGTCAAAGCCTGCTCGGCCCGTTCATTCGTGACTACAACCCCTTCGAACGCTTCCAATCGTTGGCCGGCCTCGGCGAGTTCCGCCAAACGGTGCGCCGCTTGGGCGACCCCGAAAACGTCCAGCGGCTATTGGAAGATCCCGACATCGCGGAACTGCGATCCGATCCCGCGGTTGCCGCCGCGATCGATGAGATCCGCAACGATCCGGCACTCAATGAATGGTTCGAGCAGAAACGTCCGTTGGATCAACCGTTGCTGATGCATTTGCTCAACAGCCCCGCCGTGATGCGTCTGGTGGATCACCCCGACTTCCTGCCCAAGATGCGGCAAGCGTTGCAGGAACTGTGATCGCCAAGTGGGGCACGCTTCCAGCTTGCCGCTTCGCAAGCTTCGCTTGGCGTGTTGCAGGGGGGCAAGCTTCGCTTGCCGGGACGCAAGCTGGAAGCTTACGCCACTCTGAAAGCTAACGCCACTCTGAAAGCTAACGCCACTTGGGGGCTTAGGCTGCCGGGGCTTGCACATAGGGGATCACGTAGGGGCCTTCGGGGATGACCGCGACGGACTTGCACGCGCTGGCGTCCAGGGAAGCCTGAATGGTGGCTTGGAGATCGTCGACAATCGAGACGCCGGTCAGTGCTTGCAACGACGGTGGAAGCGAAGAGTAAAGATGGACCGTTCCCTGCTCCGTCGCTTTGGTTTGCATTTGCGTCTGCCAAGCATCGATCTGTGCAAGAGGTTGGTGCCGGATTGATTCCAAGAAGCCCTGGGGTCCCAGGCGTGTCAGCATCGCCTGGGCGGCGGCGTAGTCGTCCGATCCCAACCCTTCGCTGCACTCCGACACGATGATCAGATGGCCGCCGGGCTGGAGGATGTCGATTGCACCGACCATCCCTTTGACGGTTTGATAATACGTTTTGTCCAGCGGGTATCCGGCGGCACTGGTGATCACCGTCGGGAACCGCCGCGGTACGGGGACGCGGCAGTACTGGCCGATAAACGAAACGGCATCCTGGTGACTGGCCGTGATCTCACCGAAGTTGACCATGGACAGATTTCGTTGGTCGTCGATGACCGTATTGAGCGCGTACGCGCCGCCGATCAACTTGACGATTTCCAATTGTTCTTCATGCAGCGGGTTGCGATGCAGGTTGCAATTGGTGGCGGCGGCGTCGGACATGAAGCGATGGTTGTGAAACGTCCGAATCGTCTCGGCATGTGCCAGGCCGGGCGCGATCACTTTGCGGCCTCCCGAATAGCCGGCCATGAAATGCGGTTCGACCAGTCCGGTGGCGATCCGGACATCGGCTTGGACGAACCGGCGATCGATTTTGACCGGTGTCTGCCGGGTGGGGGTTCGGCCCAAATCGAGATGGTCTTCGTCACAGAGCGCATCGTGATTGACGACGTTGACGTGCTGCAACACCCAAGGGTCGCCGATCAATTCGGCAAGTTCGTCGCCGAGATTGGGGCGATGCAATCCCGTCGCGACCAAGACCGTGATTTGATTCTGCGGCACGCCGGCCGACACGAGTGTCTCGATCATCGGCCGCAGGAAGAGGTGATTGGGAACCGGCCGCGTGATGTCGCAGATCGCAATGCAGGCACTGCGGGCCCCCGCGGCAATGTCGTGCAACCCCGCCCCACCGCTCGACTCCACGCGGCATTGCAAGGCTTGGTGAACGGCGGCAACCGGATCGACCGAACGCGGCATCTCGGGCTTGGCGATCAGCGTGACGTCGGCGTCACGGGGCAAGGGCACCGCGATCCCGTTTCGACCGTAGAGCAGCGACACTTGCATCGAGATTGCAGACCCGGGGACTGGACGATCGGTGGAGCACTTTGCGACAAAGACTCAAGCGTAGCCGATCGCGTCCCCGGTTTCGACAGCCCTTCAATCTGAGAGTCTGTCGTTGTAGGTCAACGTTGTGAAGTATTGATTCCCTATGCCTTACAAGGTTTTAGCGGCCTACCGCTAAAAAATGCTTCACCGTCTTGTCGACAGGTCGTTGCGGGCGGTTCTCGTTTGCGACAAAGCGGTTAAGCACCGCGTCGCGGAAAGGCGACCGGTTGGCCGTACCACGGCGGGTGGGCGCCGGCTTTGACGGCCAACAAAATGGCCTTGCCGTGCAGATGCTCCGGACCGTGCGTGTAATCCCATTCCAAGCGTTCCTCGTAACGCAAGATCCGCAGTGCGGATTTCTCGTCGGTGGCCCAGCGGGCGAGCTGATTGGGGGCAAAGTAGTTGACCACGGCGCCGGCGGTTTCGCTTTGGGGAGCATCACTCTGCGATCCAGGCCAGCGGTCACAGCCGGGGTCTTCGGTCGTGTGGACTTCGACGTAGACGACGCCGCCGTCGCGGAGGCCGGCCGTCATTCGTTTCCATACCAATCGGGCATCATCGGCGGGGACATGATCCAAGACGGTGGTCGCACAGATGGCGTCGAAGGTGTCGGGTTGGATTTCGTGGTCGCAAACGTTCGCCACACAGGTCTGCACACGCGGGCCGACGCCGGCCGCCTCGGCCCGTTGCCGGATCCGCTCGGCACCCCGCGGGCTCAGATCGACGGCGGTGACGTGAAAACCGGCTTTGGCCAGTGCGATCGTGTCACGCCCCGCTCCGGCCCCCAGGTCGACCGCTTGTCCGCCGCAGTCCACTTGGTCAAGGTAGGCGGCCAAGGGAGCCGAAGGAACGTCCCCGTAGGCGATCTCGTCACGGTCGTAGGGTTCGAAAAACGGGTCGGTGGGGTCTGACATGAAGAATCCGGTAGGTTTTTGCGGCTCCAATCATCAAGATCGGCTCATCAGCGGCGAATGGAACGAGATTCACTCGCTATGCATGCCGCCCATGGTGGATAATAGCGTGGCGTCCAGCGACTGTACCAGTGATGCAAAACCAGTGATGCAAAACCAGCGATGCAACTAATCTGAACATGATCCGATGAAACAATTTTTCGTCTCCGTCGCGAAGTGGAGCTGGTTCGGGCTGTTGATGCTGATCGCGTTCGGGTACATGGCGTCCGGGCTGTCTGAACCCTCCAACGATCGACGCGGCGAGGTTGAAGCGGCCAGCGACGTTCGCTTGGACGGTTCGTCGCCCTCGACTGTTCCCGAATCTGCCGATTTGGAATCCGCTGCCGGGTCGCCGGTCGATTCGCCGCCGCGAGAGCCTTCTGCCCAGGCCGAATCGATCGTTCGCGTCACGGCAGCGGTCAACGCGGCGCGGAACGAACAACTTGCCGCGTTCGGGTTGCAGAGTGCCCCGCCGGCCGATTGGATGGCATCGTGTCGCCGCATGTCGTTGGCGCTGATCGGCAGCGGCGTGTCGCTGCAAGAAATTCGCGGATTGGAGAGTCTGCCCGAAGACCGGCGTGAATCGACACACCTGTCGAATTTGCTACGTGACCCACGATTCCATGACTACTGGGCCGAACGCTGGACACGGTTCATTGTCGGTGCCGACGAAGGCCCGTTCATTGTTTATCGCAGGCGTCGCTTTCGTCACTGGTTGTCCGATGAACTGGCTGCCAATCGCCCGTACGACCAGATCGTCCGCGACTTGATCACGGCCGAAGGGCTGTGGACGGACCGTCCGGAAGTGAATTTCTTGACGGTGACGTTCGACAGCAACGATGGCAATCCGGATCCGATTCGCTTGGCGGCCCGGACCAGCCGCGCCTTCTTGGGATTGCGAATCGATTGTCTGCAATGTCACAACGACTTCCTGGGCAACGTCAACCTGGGCGATCCCGTCGAGACTCGCGAAGGCCGACAGCAAGACTTTCACCAGCTGGCGGCCTTCTACAGCAGCGCCAAAACGAACGGATTGCAAGGGGTTCGCACGGGCGAGGCGGACTACGAGTACCAGTACCTGGATGAATCGGAAACGGTCGAGGTGACGCCGGCGGTGCCCTACGCCGCAGAGTTGTTGCCCGAGGAAGGGGATGCCCGATCACGATTGGCGACTTGGGTGACGCATCGCGACAACCGCCAGTTCTCACGTGCCGCCGTGGCCCGGTTTTGGGCATTGATGTTCGGACGCTCGGCGACCGAGGCGGTCGACAACTTGCCGCTGGATGAACCGCTGCCGCCGATGTTGGAGCCGATCGTGGACGATTTCGTGCAACACCGCGATGTTCGACGCACGATTCGGATCATCGCACAAAGCGATGCGTTTCGCGCTGACAGCCGGGCGGCGTTCGATGTCACCCCGCAACACGAAGAACGCTACGCGGTGTTTCCCTTGACCCGTTTACGAGCCGAACAAGTGGCCGGATCGATCGTTCAGGCGTCGAAGATCAAGGCGATCAATCGTGATTCCTCGCTGCTGGTTCAATTGATCCGATACGGTTCGATCAATGACTTCTTGGAACGTTTCGGTGATTTGGGTGAAAACGAATTCTCCAAAGACGGCATCACGATTCCGCAACGGTTGTTGATGATCAACGGCAACATGCTTCGCGAAGCCGGTCAACTGAATCCGATCTTGAACGCGACCGGCCACATCAATCTGTTCGCCCGTGATAACGCGCAGGCGATCGAGACGATTTTTCTATGTCTGCTCAATCGCTATCCCAACGCGGAAGAGCGCGACTATTTCATCGAAACAATGACCGAGCGTTCCGACCGCGGAGAGGCACTCGAAGACCTCTATTGGACGCTCGCCAACAGCACAGAATTCACGTGGAATCATTAGCATTCGTCCGTCGCGACGGTCGCCCGAGGGTGGTTTGTCCGCCGTCTGGTAACGACAGCGACGACCGATGAAGACCGTTGATCCTTCCGCATCGCCGACAACCCCCCGCCATCCCATTCCGTCTCACGGCTCGATCCCATGTCTCATCACGATCTGCTTTGCGACCCGCATACCCATCTCTCTCGGCGCACGCTGTTGGGGGCTGGTGCCGGCGGGGCGATGCTCTCGACCATCGCCCATCAACTCGCCTGGGCCGACGCGGTCGGTGCGACCGAGACGTCTCGGCCCAAGAACGTGATCCTGTTGTGGCTCGAGGGTGGACCGAGCCAATTGGAGACGTTTGACCCGCACCCGGGGTCGGCCATCGGTGGCGAAGTCAATGCGATCCCGACCAGCGTGCCGGATCTGCAGATCGCCGACACCTTGCCACGTGTGGCCGAGAAAATGCATTTGGGGTCGCTGATCCGCAGCGTGACGAGCAAGGAAGGCGATCATCAACGCGCGATTTACAACATCAAAAGCGGATATCGCCCCGATCCGACACTGGTGCATCCGTCGATCGGCTCGATCCTGTGTCACGAATTCCCCGAACAGTTGGACATCCCGCGACACATCTCGATCCTGCCGCAAAACGCTCCGGCACGCGGCGGTTACCTGGGACCCGTCTATGACGCATTCAAAATCGGTGATCCGCAGAACCCGGTTCCGGATCTGAAATCGCCGATCGCCGAAGAACGGTTCGATCGCAGAATGAAAGATCTGCAGTGGCTCGAAGACCGGTTCCGTCGGCAGCGACTGCGCGACTTGGACCAAAACCGAACCCTGCACCAGTCGTCCACCGATGCGGCGCTGCGGATGATGTCCAGCGAGCAGGTCAGCGCGTTTGATGTTTCCAGCGAATCCAAGGAAACGCTCGAACGTTTCGGCCAGACGCCGTTCGGACGGGGCTGCCTGGCGGCGACGCGTCTGATCGGCGCCGGGGTGCGTTGCGTCGAAGTCACGCTGGGTGGTTGGGATTCCCACATCACCAATCACTCCTTGCAATCGGCCCGCTGTGAAATCCTGGACGCGGCCCTGGCGGGGCTCTTGGACCGGCTCGTCGAACAGGACTTGCTGGAAACCACACTCGTCGTTTGCGGAGGCGAATTTGGTCGCACGCCGCAGATCAACGCGGCCGAGGGACGGGACCACTGGCCGCACGGTTTTTCAACCTTTTTGGCCGGCTGCGGCATCCGCAAGGGAGGCGTTTATGGGGCGACGGCGAAGGATCCCAAACTGGACCCCGACAAGCCCCTGGCGGACGTGGGAAGTCCGATCACGATCGGTGACTTGCACGCGACGATTCTGTCGACGTTGGGGGTGCCGTATCACGAAGAAAGGCAAACCCCGATCGGACGCCCGCTGAGAATCAGCGAAGGCGAACCGGTCAAAGACCTGTTGGCCTAGGCCTACGTGTCGGTGATGCTGTGCATCACATTCGGCTACCATTCGGCACGCACAGCGTGCCCTACCATTCGGCACGCACAGCGTGCCCTACCATTCGGCACGCACAGCGTGCCCTACCATTCGGCACGCACAGCGTGCCCTACCATTCGGCACGCACAGCGTGCCCTACCATTCGGCACGCACAGCGTGCCCTACCGCGAATGCGTCGACCGCGTGCGACTAGTGCGAATGTTCGAACGCGGGCTCTTTGCCTTCGTACGCGCGGTACAGATCGAAGATCGCTTTTTCGAGCACCTTGGCGGTTTCCGGATCCGCCGACTGCTTGCACTTCATCGCAGCGATGATGACGGCGTGGGCGGCGGTCAGTTTTTTGGTGTAACCTTCGCTGTCCGGTTTGATGCGTTGGGCCAAGAAATATGCCGAGATCGTGTCTTGAATCTTCGTGGCGTGCTCTTCTTTGGTGGTAACCCAACGTCCGGCTTGGTTGATCGATTGGGCTGACATCTCGCCATCGGCGATCTCGTTGATCTGCAACTGAGCCTTCGAAATCGTGTGCTCATCTTCGAGCATTTGTTCAAATCGCAATTGGTCTCCGTAAATGCCACAGGGAACCTGGCAGTGGGCCATGGCGATCGAGGCGGTGATCATCAGTGCAAATGCAGCGGTCAAAATTCGGGTCATGTCGTTCTCTCTCATCAAGTCGTTTCTTCAAACAGGTAGACACAGATCGTTCGCTTCGGTGCCGGTCCGCTTCCGGAATGCTGGCGACGAAGCGAAGCGGGTACAGATTATAGGGCGCAAGCCGGCATTGGTGGCGGGGGGACTGTCGAGAGACCGCGAATAATCCAACGCAGCGGAGCGGGGATTTCGCCGGGAGTGCGGTCGGACCGGTGCAGGTTACAATGGGCCGGGCGGTCAAAACGTTGCGTGACATTCTCGTTTTGATCGCGTGATCTCCGCGACAATCCACCCTTAGCCCCAGAACGAACGCATTGTTTCAGCACGGAATTTTTCGCATTCACGCGGCTGCCCCGCAGACCGTGATCGCCGATCCGTCGGCCAACGCCGAAGCGATTTTGAATTCGATCGGACACGTCGAGGCCGATTTGACCGTGCTGCCCGAACTGGCACTCACGGGCTATACATGCGGTGACCTGTTTGGCAGCGATGCACTGCTGGTCGGCGCGGCGGAGGGGCTGATGCGGATCGCCGAGTCGACTCGGGGCCGACGCGGCGCGGTGATCGTCGGATTGCCGCTGGTGGTCGGGGATTCCCTGATGAACGTCGCCGCGGTCGTCTGCGGCGGGACGATTGCCGGTGTCGTGCCGAAATCGTTTTTGCCGACCTACCGCGAGTTCTACGAGGGGCGGCATTTCCGACCCTCCGGACCGGCCGATCCCGAAACGGTCACCGTCGGGGGGAGGGGGGTTCCGTTCGGGACGGACCTGCTGTTCCGCCTGGGGGAAGCCGTCGTTGCGATCGAGATTTGCGAAGACCTTTGGACGCCGATTCCGCCGAGCAGCCACGCGTCGGTAGCCGGTGCCAATGTGTTGGTCAATCTTTCGGCCAGCAACGAAACGATCGGCAAGGCCGCGTGGCGTCGTGACTTGGTCAAGTCGCAATCGGGCCGTTGTCTCGCCGCCTACGCGTACGTTTCCTCCGGCCCGGGCGAGTCGACGTCCGACCTGGTCTTCGGCGGGCACTGTCTGGTCGCCGAAAACGGTTCGCTGATCGGCCAGTCGCGGCGGATCGGCGACGGAAGGTCGCCCGAATGGGTCGCGGAGATGTCCGTCACCTGTGACATCGATCTACAGCGACTGGCCCATGATCGACGCGTGGTGGGATCGTTTGATGATGTCGCAGATCAACTGAAACAGAACTATCGAACGATCGAGCTGGTCAACGACGCTGCAGAGCAATCGGCGCCCCAGAAGCTGCTTCGCTATGTCGATGCCCATCCCTTCGTGCCGTCCGAAGAAGGTGAATTGACCGAACGCTGCGGCGAAATCTTTGCGATCCAATCGGCCGGTCTGATCAAGCGACTGTCGTGTCTGCCAAAGTCGACTCGCTTGGCGATCGGCATCTCCGGCGGATTGGACAGCACCCTGGCACTGTTGGTCGCGCTCAAGGCGGTCGATGCCGTCGGTTGGCCGCGGCAATCCATTCACGCGATCACGATGCCGGGGTTTGGCACCACCGATCACACCCGAACCAGCGCCGATCGGCTGATCGAATCGACTGGCGTGACCGGCGATTGCATCGACATTCGCCAGCTCTGTTTGGACACCTTTCACTCGCTCGGCCACCGACCGCTGGGGCTGGAGATCGACGCGAACACGACCGTTGCCTCATTACAGCGTCAGCTGAATCAGTTGCCCGACGACGCAGCCGATTTGACCTTTGAAAATGTTCAGGCACGCATCCGCACGATGTTGTTGATGAACCGCGGGTTTGTGCTGGGCACCGGCGACATGAGCGAACAGGCTCTTGGTTGGGCGACCTACAATGCCGATCACATCTCGATGTACAACGTCAACACCTCGATTCCCAAAACGCTGGTGCGGTTCTTGGTCCGCTATGCCGCGGATCACTACTTCGAGGGACAGCTCGGTGCCTTGTTGCATCGGATCGCCGAGACGCCGATCTCGCCGGAATTGTTGCCGCCGGCCAGTGACGGGACGATTCGGCAGAACACCGAAAGCTCCATCGGCGCCTACGAGCTGCATGACTTTTTCCTCTACCACTTCGTCCGCAACGGATTCACACGAGACAAGATCCTCTATCTCGCCTCCCACGCGGCATTCGATCAGCCATACGATTCGGTGACCATCGCGGCAACGCTCGACCAGTTCATCACGCGATTCTTTCGCAATCAATTCAAACGCAATTGTGTGCCCGATGGTCCCAAAGTCGGTTCGGTCAGTCTTTCGCCACGCGGCGACTGGCGAATGCCCAGCGACGCCGAGAGCGGGGCGTTTTGAACCGCGAAGGTGGAATGTTTAGCAGGCGTGTGAATGATTCGCGCTCCGGTCGTGACGGATATTCCGGAACACCATATTGGTCCGAATCGAGTGTTCGTTCGCGTCTGACCGGTTGATGGTGTTGGCCGGAGGTGGGGCTTCGATTTTGCCAGGCATCTGCCGGTTCGGTTCTTGCTCGGGGTGGTGACTCGTCGAAGCCAATGGAGCAGCAATGGGCGATCCAAGGATGGTTCGCTCGTCGGCAGACAAGCAAGGAAGCATGAGATGTCAATCAGCAATCGTCGCGGCAAATCGGTCGCAAAACTTGCCGCGGCTCTGTGTATGCTTTCCACCGGTGTGGTGCCTGCAGATGGGAGCGAGCGACCCAAGCTGATCAAAACGACGTCTCCGATTCGTGTCGATCCCGTCCCCGTCGATGATGGCGGGGGCACGTCTCGTTTTGCCGAACTGGGCGATGCCGAACTGGGCGATGCCGGAGTGGTCGGCATAACCGACAAACTTTCCGCTGCCCGAACGGTTGCCCCTGCCCGATCGGCCGCGATTGTGCAGCGAACCCGCAGTCCGCAAACCCAAAGTCTGCGTCTGGACGCCGGGCGTGGCGAGCGGCTGACCAATCCGTTGGTCGTCGACGCGCCACCCAAACTTCGTCGCTTCCGGGTCGAAGACTATCCCTTGGTGATGCCGACGACCGATTCGCAGTCCGCCGCCGACGAAGCGGTTGTCGATGGCCAGAAGGTACTGCCAGCACAGCCGGTCGCTGAGTTGGACGCCGCACTGGATGTTTTGTCGGTCCAGACCAATCCAGAACCGGCACTGCTGGGAACCGCGATCAATCGTGGCTTTGGCAACTTGGCAATCGACCAAATCGGCTCGCATTTGGAGCAGCCGTCGTCGCCGGGACACACGATGGACTATCCGCCGTTGGGCCGTTTTTCCACCGATCTGGTGCTTCCGCCGGGGCAACCACTCGGACTCCACACGCCGGGCATGACCAGTTCGTTCCGCGAACAATTCGGCGCGGTCGATATCGGTCACCTGATTGAAGACACGCCCGAGTTCGTGGACGACGCCGTGCCGGCCTTGCCGTCGCCGACGCGTTCGCCCGAAGCCGATGCGATCGCGCGGCCGTTGCAGGTGCTCGGCCAAGGAGTCACGCCGCAGGCGGGGGCGGCCGCGATGGAGGTCGCGTTGAAAGATCGCAGGGACGGCGACGGACGAGTCGCATTGGAGGTGGAGGAGCTGATGGCGGCCAGTTCACCGCAACCAGAACCGTCCGAACCCGAGCAGGACGCCGGCACTCCCAAACCGTCGTTGGCCGAAAAATTTGTCGGCTGGTCCAGAAGGTTGACGTCCGGTCGTACGTCGTCCCAGAACAAGTCCGTTTCGGCGCGGCTGCCCAGCGAGCGAGCGACCGGTGAACCGTCCGCCGGTGAACCTTCAGCCGGCAGCACATCGCCCCGTCAAGCCGCGCCGCCGTCGAGAAAACGATCCGGCGGGATTCTCGCCCAGTGGCTCAACCGGTCTCGCTAGACGTCACAGACCGCGTAGGCTTCTTCGAGCGAGCGGATCGGATCCTCGCTGGTGGGGATGAATTCCTGGGCGACGTAGCCGCGGTATCCGGTGGCCTTGATCGCGCGCATCACGGCCGGGTAATTGATTTCGTTTCGGCCGTCCAATTCGCGGCGTCCCGGATTGCCGGCGGTGTGGTAGTGGCCGATGATCGACTGGTATTTTTCCAGGTTCGCGATCAGATCACCGTTCATGATTTGAACGTGGTAGATGTCGTAGAGCAGTTTAAATTTCTCGTTGCCGACTTCATTGACCAGTTCGGCACACAAGTGGATGTCGTCGCCCCAGTATCCCGGGTGTCCCTTCATCGGATGGACGGTGCCGTCAGGGTTGCGGTGCGCCTTGCTATTTAAATGCTCCAGGACCAAACCGATCCCTTTTTCTTCGGCATAGGGGAGGACGCGTTTCCAACAATCCAAACAGTTCTTGCGGGCGACCGCGTCACTGATGCCTTGCTTGCGCATCCCGGTGAAGGTGATGACGTTGGGGACGCCGTACTTGACCGCCAGATCGATTCCGTCACGCAGCTTCTGTTCGACTTCGGCGTGATTGTCTCGGTCCAGCGGCCCGGTGGCAAACCCGTGGCTGCCGACCAAGGAGATCTTCAGGCCCATCGCGGTGACTTGGTCGTAGAACTTTGGATTGATACCTTCCATGGCCTCCAAGCCGATGCGTTTGCACTCGACGGCCAGTTTCAGCATGTCCATCGGGTTGAAGCACCAGCCCATGATGGATTGTCGAATGCGGCCGCCACTTGCCGTGTCATCGTCGCTCATCAGAAGTCTGGGGGCGAAGGCCGCGCCGACGGCGGCGAGCAGATTGGCGGCGACAAAGTCACGACGTTTCACGGTGGGGCCTACCAGGTGTTTGGACGTTTCAAGTGTTGGAAACCGAATCTTCTATGCTAACCGAATTTCAGCAACAGATGGCCGACGCGGTCACGAAATTGCGTCCCGGTGAGGTCGTCAGTTTCGCAGACATCGCTGCCGCGGCCGGCCGTCCGCGGGCGTCTCGCGCCGCCGGACGCATGCTTTTCCAATCGATGGACACCCTGCCCTGGTGGCGCGTCGTCTACAGCGACGGCCGCCTGCCGCCCTGCAACCCAAGCGTCCAAGCCGAACGCCTAGCCGACGAAGGCGTCCAGTTGAACGCCTTTCGCGTCGTCGAGTCCCCGTTGGGACGCTTCAAAACAACGAAGGAAAACTAAACCTCCCAGTCCACCAAAAAGGTGTCGGACACCTTTTTGGTGGAATGGGCGGTTGGGGTGGAGTTGGTTGGGTTCGTCAGCGTGTCCGGTTGCTGCCCTGGCTATTCATCCTTCATCACCGGCGCCAAGTAAATGTCTCGATAAGACACGTTGGTGTGGTCGCCCTGTAAGTAGATCGGGCCCGGTTCGGTGGGGTGGGTGTGCACGGCGCCCGCGGTCGGCCCGGTGACGGGTTGGTTGTCGATCACTTTTTCGCCGTTCAAGACCACGGTGACGTGACGGTCGACTAGCGTGATGTCATAGCTCTGCCACTGGCCGCCCGGTTTGCCCGCATTGAACGCGGGTTCGATCATGCCAAAGATCGCCCCCACCCCCTGCAAGCCTTGCATCCGAGAGTCTCGATCGACCACTTGTGCCTCGTACATCCCGCGCAGGTAGATGCCGCTGTTGCGTTGCGTTTCGACCAGAAACTCAATGTGCAACCAAAAGTCTTCGAACACCGCTTCGGTTTTCAGATTGGCATAGTCGCCGGTGGCACTGAAATCGGTTTTAGGCGTCGTGTTCTTGAGCACGCCATCTTCCACACTCCAGCCATTCTTCTTTGCGGGTTCGTGAACCGTCCATCCGGTCAGATCCTTGCCGTTGAACACCGCGATCGGATGACCGAACCGGACGTTGGACAAATCGGGTGCGACGGCGGGCATCGGCGGGATCTTTTTTCCGGTAAACCGCTCACGCTGGATCGAGCCATCGGGAGACTGTCGCAGGATCAGGCCGTCGAGTTTTCCGTCGACCATGCCGACGTCCACGGTGGTCGTCGATTTTGCGTTCTTATTTTTCTTGATCGCGAACTTCAACCGTCCGTCGGATTGTTCGACCTTCTGATAGGGACCGGCCGAGCCGACGTACAACCGCAAGTAGACCAACGGTTGGCCGTCACGTTCTTGGACACTCATCCAGGCCGGCAGACCGGACTCGAGCTGCAGCGACCAATCACCCGCCAATTCCGACGCCAATGGCTCTGCACCCACCGACGCCGTGAACGGAGAAAAAAGCAGCAGACACAGGCAGAGACCGCGGGTAACGCGTCGTGGTTGATGTTGGTTCATGGCGGCGACTGGCGAAGAGAATTCGGGTTGTTTGATCAGCATGCGGGAGGGCATATCGTATCCCAATGCTCTCCCGCCCGCTGGTGAGCCGTGGTTGCACCACCCACGATCTTGCCTGGACAGCGGTTTCCGACTCGATCACAATGGTGGTGGCCGCAGAGCGGTCCCCCGCCACGGTGAATTCTTCGCCATTCCAACCGCTGCCCCGTCGATGCAAGCTTGTTTCCATCGCCACGCGCTCGTGCGCTTCACCGTTCTCGCCGGACTGGTTGCGGGTGTTCTGGTGCCCTGCGGCATGAGATCGCTGCGTGCCGAAGAGCTGCGTGCCGAAGAGCGGCGAACGGATGCTTCGGCCGACGAACTGCGATTCTTTGAACAAAAGATCCGCCCCTTGTTGGTCGAGCACTGCTACGAGTGCCACAGCGAAGAGGCCGGTGAGCAGCAGGGTGGTTTGCTGCTCGATCGGCGATCGGGGTGGATCGAGGGTGGTGACACGAACAAGGCCGTGATTCCCGGCGAACCCGATGCGTCCTTGCTGATCACCGCGATTCGGTATGACCACGATGATCTTCAGATGCCGCCGGAGCAGCGACTCGATGACGAAACGATTGCGTTGTTTGAGCAGTGGGTTCGGCGTGGTGCGCATGGTCCGGTCGATGACATGGGGGAGACCGAGTTCTCGCGATTGGGTGACCAGGACTACCTGTTTGATCAAGCGGCAAATCATTGGGCTTTTCAACCGGTCCGCCCGGTCGAGATTCCGTCGCCGGGGGCGATCGATTCCGATCACGAACGCTGGGGTGAAAACGCAATTGATGGTTTCGTGCTCGATTCGTTGCACAACGCCGAACTGACGCCTTCCCCTCCCGCCGACGCCGCGACCTTGGCTCGTCGCTTGCACTATGATCTGACGGGGTTGCCGCCGACGTTTGAGCACGTCACCGCGTTTCAGGAAGCGACGGAAGTGGATCCCGATGGCGCGACGCCGCGGTTGATCGACCAACTGATCGAATCACCCGAGTTCGGACAACATCTCGGGCGTCTGTGGTTGGACGTCGTTCGCTATGCCGACACCGACAACAACTATCGTCCGGACACACGCACGCCGCACTACCACCCGTTCGCGTTTTCCTATCGCGACTATGTTGTGCGCTCGCTCAATGACGACAAGCCCTACGACCAATTTCTGAAAGAGCAGATCGCGGCGGACCTGATGGGGTTTTCGGCGGATGCACCGGAGATGGCGGCACTCGGCTTTTATGCTTCGGGTCCATATTCCAGCCGGGCGCAGAACGAAGCGTTGGATGATTGGATCGATGTGACCACGCGTGGCCTGATGGGCATCACGGCGGCTTGTGCACGTTGTCACGATCACAAGTTCGAGCCCGTCCCGACCGCCGATTATTATTCGTTGCGCGGCGTGTTTGCCGCCGTCGCACGCGTGAATCCGTTGGATGAAACGAAGCTGCCGTTGTTGGCAACGTATCAGCCGACAGAAGCCCAGGCCGCCGACTTCGCCAAGAAGCGATCGGCCATCGAAGCCAAGATCAACGGGGCTGCGGGCAAAACGGCGAAAAACAACAACCGGCCCATCGCGCTGAAGATTCGTGAAACAGAATTGGCCGAGTTGCTCACGTTTCATCCAGGCGCCCCGGCGCGGGCGATGGTGGTTGCCGAGCGGAAACGGCCGCCGGAATCTTTTGTCTTTGTCCGAGGCGATGCTGCCTCACGCGGCGAGGCGGTGCCCCGTCGGTTCCTGAAGATCCTGGATCCGCAACAGCACGCGTTTCCAGAGACCAACAGCGGCCGATTGCAATTGGCCGACAAGATCGCGTCGGCGGACAATCCGCTCACCGCCCGCGTGTTCGTCAACCGCGTTTGGGGATACCTGATCGGTTCGCATCTGGTGGACACGCCATCGGATTTCGGATTGCAGGGGGCTCCCCCCACGCACCCCCGGTTGTTGGATTGGCTGGCCGATGACTTCATCCGCCACGACTGGTCGGTCAAACATCTGGTGCGACGGATCGTGATGTCACGGACCTATCAGCAATCCAGTCGAACGCGCGAGATCGCGGTCGCGGTGGATCCCGAGAATCGATGGCTGTGGCGGGCCAATCGAAAACATCTAACCATCGAAGCGATTCGTGACAGCATGCTGCTGGTCGCCGGCCGATTGGACCGCCGGATGGGTGGTCACCCCGAGCGACTCTGGGGCGACGACTACACCCGGCGTCGCGCGATCTACGGATTCATCAATCGCTTCAATTTGGATCCCACGCTCAGGGCCTTTGATTTCCCGGCCCCCGTGCAAACGCAACCCGCGCGGGGCGAAAGCATCGTGGCCCAACAAGCGTTGTTTCTCATGAACTCGCCACTGGTGATCGATCAGGCTGCCGCGATCGCATCGGCAGACGCGTTGAAGCGGCTCGAAAGCGAGGAGGCCAAAGTGCGGTTTCTGTTTCGGTCGATCTTGGGACGCGAACCGGTCGCCGCGGAAGTTTCCAGAACTTTGAAATTGGTCGAGTTTCAAAAACGATTTCAAAAACCGGACCGGCCACAAACACGCTTCATCGATTCACCTTGGCCGCTCGTCGCCCAGGCGCTGTTGATGAGCAACGAATTTCAGTATGTGGACTAGCAACATGAACCCTTTCGTTTCGCGTCGCCAGTTGTTGCAGTCGACCAGTCTCGGGTCGATCGCACTGGCCAGCCTGTTGCACGAACCGGCCGATGCCGGCAGGGCGCCCGAAGAGTCGCCGTTGAGCCAGCAATCGCCGCACTTTCCGGCCCGGGTCAAACGCGTGATCCACTTGTTCATGAACGGCGGTCCGTCCCAGATGGACACGTTCGATCGTAAACCTGCACTCAACCGGCTCGACGGCAAGCCGCTTCCCGATTCGGTCAAGAAACTGTTGCAACCGACCCAACGCAACCGCGCAGGAAACCTGTTCGGTTCACCGTTCAAATTCAAACGCTACGGCGAGTGTGGATTGGAGGTCAGCGAGCTGTTTCCCAACGTCGCCCGGCATGCCGATGATCTGTGTGTCATTCGTAGCATGCAAGGTGAAATCGCCAATCACACGCCCGGGTTGCTGTTGACCAATTGCGGACACTCCACACTGCCGCGTCCCAGTCTCGGTTCCTGGTTGTTGTACGGCTTGGGCAACGAAAGCGATGAATTGCCGGGGTTCGTCGTTTTGTGTCCCCGCGGGTTGCCGACCGCACAGTCACGCAACTGGACCAGTGCGTTTATGCCGGGTGTCTATCAGGGAACGCACATCGACACGGAAAATACCGGGAAGCAGATCGTCGCCAACCTGACGCGTGATGACGTCCGCCCGGGGTCGCAGCGGGCCCAGTTGGGGCTGACCCAATTCTTGAACCAGCGACACGCGGCACAGCGTCCGGGAGACGAGCGATTGGAGAGCCGCATTCACACGATGGAGCTGGCGTTTCGGATGCAAAGTGCCGGAACGGATGCCTTTGATTTGTCGCAAGAACCAACGCACATTCGCGAACTGTACGGCGAGACGACTCAGGGCCGCAACATGCTGTACGCGCGACGCCTGGCCGAACGCGGTGTACGCTACATCCAGTGCTACCACGGCGGCGGTCAACCATGGGACAACCACGGTTCGATCGTGCGAAACATCTCACGGTTGGCAAAGGAATCGGATCAGCCGATCGCCGCGTTGTTGACGGATTTAAAGCAGCGTGGAATGCTGGACGAAACGTTGGTCATTTGGGGGGGCGAAATGGGGCGCACGCCGACGGTCCAGCAGGTCAAGGATCCGACCAAAGTCGGCCGCGATCACCATATCGATGGTTACACTGTGTGGATGGCCGGTGGCGGCGTGCGTGGGGGAATGACCTACGGAGCAACCGACGAACTGGCGATGGCGGTGACGGAAAACAAAGTCACGATGCCTGATTTCCACGCCACCGTGTTGCATCAATTGGGTTTCGATCACAGACGATTGACCTACCGTTATTCGGGACGCGATTTCCGTTTGACCGACGTGCACGGACGCGTCATCGACACGATTTTGAACAGCTGAGTGATGCCCTTGTCCTTTTCACACCCTCCGGCGATGCGCGTGTTTCAAGTTGTTAGCGTTCGATCTTGGTTGCAGGTGCCCGAGTTTTTGTCGGCGATTTTCCATTCGACCCTTCCCTCGCTGCGCTCGACCCTCCCCGTCAGGCAACGCTGTGAAGCATTTTTTAGCGGCAGGGCGCGAGCCCTCCGGTGTTTTGGCAGAGATGAAGAACCGGAG
>NZ_JANZKV010000076.1 GCF_025060895.1 Stieleria sedimenti
CTAAAGCCTGCACACCAACAGTCATGGCCGATCGTTACGCTTTTTTGGCGCCGACGTAGGCCATGCGAAGCAGATGCAGGACTTCGTCGAACATCTTGTCTTCGTCTTTGTCGGTGTTGCCCTTGGTTTTTTCTTCGAGCATTTCCAGGGTGTCGATGAAATGTTTGGCGATCCGCAGGTCGGTCGATTTTTCGCCGGTCGCGGGGTTTTCCATGACGCCCAGTGCGACCATCGCTTGGCTGTAAAAGGTGCTGATCAGCATCGCCAAGGACGCCGGGGGCAGGTCGCCGGTGGGGTCTTCCTCGGCGGCTTGCTGGGGTTCCTCGGCGAGTGTCTTTTCTTTCTCGACCTGCGATTTCCAATCGTTGTCGACGACCAATTCCGGTTCTTCGTTGTTTTCAGACATGGGGGTTTCAGGCGTGGGGATTAACGTTGACTGACGGCGGGCTGTTCACGTTCGTGTTTACGTGTTCCTCGTTCAATCGCGGCCTCGACGAATCCGGCAAACAGCGGATGCGCCTTCAGCGGCTTGCTCTTGAATTCGGGGTGGTATTGTACGGCCAGGAACCAGGGATGGTCAGGCAATTCGACGATTTCGACAAGGCTTCCGTCGGGGCTGGTTCCCGAAAATTTCATGCCCTGTTCGCGGAATTGGTCGCGATAGGCGTTGTTGAATTCGTAGCGGTGTCGGTGGCGTTCGTGAATGTCGTCGACCCCGTAGCACTGCTGCGCCCGGCTGTCCTCGGACAGGTGCGTCGGTTGGCTGCCCAGTCGCATGGTGCCGCCCATTTGAGTCACGTTTTGCTGTTCGTCCAGCAAGCAGATCACCGGGTGCGGGGTGTCTTTGTCGAATTCGCTGGAGTGGGCGTTTTCCAGGCCGCAGACGTTGCGTGCATATTCGATCACGGCGCACTGCATGCCCAGGCAGATGCCGAAAAAGGGGATGCCGCGTTCCCTGGCGAAACGAATGGCTTGGACTTTGCCTTCCACCCCGCGTTCGCCGAAGCCGCCGGGGATCAGGATGCCGTCAAATCCGCTGAGCAGACGTTCGCATCCTTCGCGTTCGATGTCGCTGCTTTGAATTCGGCCGATGCGGATTTGCGCCTGGTGGTGCATTCCGGCGTGGTCGATCGATTCATAGATCGATTTGTAAGCATCTTTGTGTTCGGCGTATTTGCCGACGACGGCGATACTGACTTCGTGGCGCGGGTTGCGCAGGCGATGCAGCAGGTCGGTCCAGGGGGTGATGTCCAACGCTTTGCTGGGCAGCCCGAGTTTCTTGACGATCAGTTCATCGAGTTTGTTGTCGACCAGCGAGATCGGGACTTCGTAGATCGAAAAGTCCTTGTCTTTTTCCTCAATCACCGCTTCGGTCGGGACGTTGCAAAACAGTGCGATCTTGTCACGCTCCTCGCGGCTGATCGAGTGTTCGCAGCGGCAGACCAGGACGTCGGGTTGGATGCCGATTTCGCGAAGTTGGCCGACGGAGTGTTGGGTCGGTTTGGTTTTCAGCTCGTCGGCGGCTTTCAGATAGGGCACCAGGGTCAGGTGCATGTACAGGACGTTTTCGCGGCCCACGTCCTGGGAGTATTGACGGATCGCTTCGAGGAACGGCAGGCTTTCGATGTCGCCGACCGTGCCACCGATTTCGGTGATCACGACGTCGACGTCGTCGCCGCCCATCCGGGAGATGACGGATTTAATCTCGTTGGTGATGTGGGGAATGACCTGGACGGTTTTCCCTAGGAAGCGTCCCTTGCGTTCCTTTTCGATCACCGACAGATAGATCTGGCCGGTCGTGTAGTTGCAGTCACGTGTCAGCGCCCCGCTGGTGAAACGCTCGTAGTGCCCCAGGTCCAGATCGGTCTCGCTGCCGTCATCGAGCACGTAGACTTCGCCGTGCTGATAGGGGCTCATCGTGCCGGGATCGACGTTGATGTAGGGATCCAGCTTCTGCATTCGCACTCGCAATCCGCGAGATTCAAGCAGCATGCCCAGGGAGGCGCTCGTCAGGCCCTTTCCGAGCGAGGAAACAACCCCGCCGGTTACAAAGATGTGTTTGGTCATGGACGCGGATGATACCGCGCTGAGGAAAAACCGGAAGTGGCGGGATCCTCGAAGCGACGTCGAAACGCGGCAAGATCTTCCGGCGTGTCGATTCCGGGCATCGCTGGGCCGACTGCGGCGACGACGATTTTTTTTCCCGCTTCGATGGCCCGCAGCTGCTCGAGTTTCTCGGTTTCTTCCAGCACGCTGGGGGGCGAGCCGGCGAACCAGGACAAGAAGTCGCGGCGATAGGCGTAAAGCCCCAGGTGGTGCCAGTAAATCGGCGGGGATTGCCTGAGCAGTTCGGCCGGGTCGCCGCCGCGACGGTGGGGGACACAGGCGCGGCTGAAGTAGACCGCCCTGCCCTGGCCTGCCGCGACGCTGCCCTGCTCTGTCTCGCCCCCGGTCGCAGAAAAATCCGCCATCACGATTTTTACGATCGCCGGGTCGTGCAGCGCCTCGGCCGACCGGATCGGCGTCCCCGCGGTCGCCATGTCGGCCTGCGGATCGTCGGCGAGCGTCTCGGCGACCGCGTCGATCGCGGCCGGGTCGATTTCGGGTTCGTCGCTTTGGACGTTGATGAAGATATCGGTGCTGGGAAACTGGTCGGCGACCAGGGCGATGCGGTCGGTGCCGCTGGGGCAATCGGTTGGGGTCATGATCCAGCGGCCCCCGAACGATTCCACTTCGTCCGCGATCCGCCGGTCGTCGACCGCGACGATCACGCCCGCCGACGCCGATGCGGCCCGGCAGGCCGACTCGTAGGTGTGTCGCAACACGCTCTTGCCGGCCACTTTCTGCAGCAGTTTTTCCGGCAATCGGGTCGAGGCAAGGCGTGCGGGCAGCACGATTTGGGTTTCGGGCATCTTGGGTCGTGTCGGGAAAACGGTTGACAGTCGGCGCGGGCGGGTCTACCTTTCGCAATCAACGTTTGGTGGTGCCGATCGGGCGGTGATGAATCGTCCGCGGGAACAGGGAACTTTGGTGAAACTCCAAGACGGCCCGGCCGCTGTAACCGATGCTGTTGGTTTTCACGTCGTCTGAACAAAGGCGACGCGGGGATCAGCCGTCCACGCTTCACTCTTTTAGCCATTGTCCGCGGATCATCCTGCTTGATGCAAGACGACCGAATGACGAGAAGGCGAAGCGTCAGGACTTCATCGGGAGTCAGAAGACCTACCACCCGACGGACGCTTCAGGGATCTTCCAGGGTGAGGTCGGCGTCAACAGATTGGCTTGCGCACGCACGACTGCACCGCCCCACGTGCGGATGCGGGATGCGCGCAGCGGTCTGTACACTAGAGCGTTCGCTGCCGCCGGGACATCCGAGTCTGGTCATGCGTTACCGTAACCGTCAAAACCGTGGCGCCGCCACCGGGCCGATCCGCATCGGGTTTACGCTCGTCGAACTGTTGGTGGTGATCGCCATCGTCGGGATCCTGGTCTCGTTGTTGTTGCCGGCGGTCCAGTTCGCCCGCGAGGCGGCTCGTCAGGCCAATTGTCGCAACCACCAGCACCAGATCGGTGTGGCGCTCCACTCGTATCACAATATGCACCGGTCGTTGCCGATCGGATGTTTGGAGTGGCGGTTTTGGGGGCAGCCGAGCACGCGCAAGAATCTGGCTTGGTCGGCGTTTCTGTTGCCACAGATGGGCGAGCAGGCGTTGTACGAGGCCGTCGATTTCAACTACGCATTTGACCATCCGCGAAACGCCGATGCGGCTGCGGTGGTGGTCGAATCGTATTTGTGCCCGACGGAGATTCCTCAAGGGAATCGACGCGCCGAGATCAGTTACGGCGGCCTGTTCGGCGAACGCATCGTCGACCGGCGACCAAATGACGGAGTGTTCTTGTACGAACAGCGGATCCGCTATCGCGATTGTTTGGACGGTCTGTCCAACACGATGGCCACCGGCGAAGACATGGTGGGGCCGGACAGCGAATGGATCAACGGCGGAAACGTGTTCGTTCAATCCCATCCGATCAACGATGATCGTGCTTGGGTGGGCGACAACGAAATCCGATCGCTGCATCCCGCCGGCGCCATGGTGCTGTTCCTCGACGGCAGTGTGCATCTGTTGAACGAATCGCTCGACAAGATCGTGCTCGGCCAACTGATCACGCGGGACGGCCACGAAGTGATCCCGGCCGACGCCTGGTAGGTGCCCGTCGTGTCGACGCGCAGATCAATCTGAACCCAACATTTGAACTCCAAGATTCACAACAACGAAATCGTTTCACCATGAATGTCTCTCGCCAATGTCTGTTTGCCCTGTTCGCCGCCGGGTCGCTCTGTTCGATCGCCGGCGCCGAAACCGTGACGTTTGAGAACCTGTTGACCACGCCCGAATCGTATTACAAAGGCGACACGTCACAGATCAACAATGATCCGTGGACTGTGGACGGGTTTGAATTCAGCAATCAAACCACGTTTGTAGGTTTTTGGGGCGGTTGGGCGTATAGCAACACCACCGATACGACGACGCCTGGGTTCAGCAACGAGCATTCCGCGATCACCGGCGGCGGCAGCAACGGCGTCGGCGGATCGGTTAGTGGTGAAAGCTACGCGTTGGCGTTCGGCTCTGGCGCGACGATCAACCTGCCGACGGGCGCCCTGGTTGAAAGCGTCGATTGGACCAACGGGACGTACCCTTATTTGTCGATGCGTGACGGGGACGCATTCGCAAAGGAGTTCGGCGGTGCGGGTGGATCGGAGTCCGACTTCTTTCGCGTGATCCTGACCGGCTACAGCGACGTGAACGCGGCAGGCGCCGCGACCGGATCGGTGACCTTGGATTTGGCCGATTACACTTTCAGCGACGAGAGCCAAGATTACATCGTCAACACGTGGCAGGTGAATGAGGATTTGACTCCGCTTGGGAACGCTCGTTCAATCGACCTGACATTCCAGTCCAGCGACACGGGACAGTTCGGAATCAACACGCCGATGTATCTGTTCATCGACAATTTGCAGTACTCCGTCACGGCGATCCCCGAGCCGACGGCGGCGGGATTTTTGGCGCTCGTCGGTGGCGTATTCACCTTGCGACGTCGGCGTTAAATCGCCGGGCAGGCGAAACGGGGACATCCGCATCTTGGCTGGGAGGGGGAGCGATAGCGGTTCATGTTCGCTTCTCGATTTAGCGGTATTGGCCTTACGCCGGCGGCTCACCGTTGACTCAGCAGATCTCAAACCGGACTGCTTGCGTCCTGTCGAATCGCCGAAACCAACTCGGCGATCGTTTGTTCGAGTAACTCGGTGCCGCCGAATCGCATGCCCAGGGCTTGCAATTTCTCGGTGACGATTTCGTGTTTGGCGGTTTTGGCTTGGCCGCTGATGATGGACGAGCTGCCGGTGATGCGTTTGGCGATCGTCGCGACTTCAAAATCGCTGATCATCCGGTCGCAGCAATTGTAAGTTTGGCCGGCGATCGCGTCGTCTTGTGTGAGCAGCAGTGAGACGGCTTTGGCGATGTCGTCGGCGTGGACGGCTTTGCTGCCGCCGCCGGCTTGGACGTCTTTTCCGGCACAGACCTGGGCGACCAGGTCGAACCAGCGTGAGTCTTGGGCGGGATCGGCGAGGCCATAAATCGATGGCGGACGTACCGTGGCGGCGAGCAGTTTTCCGCTAGCGCCGTAGTGGTGCACCAGGGTTTCGACCGATGCCTTGTAGGCGCCGTAGAGCGTTGACGGCAGCAAGGGGTGGGTTTCATCGAGTGGGCGGTCCGGTAACACGGTGTCGTGGACGGTACCCGAGGAAACGAACAGGAATCGCTTGACGCCGGCCCGCTCGGCGGCGTCGAGCAATTGCAGCGACCCGGTCGCGTTGCGCTGCCAGTACTCAAGTGGGTCGTCGCCGCTGTCCATGAACGACACTCCACGGCGAAACAAACCCGCATGGACGACGGCATCGACAGCTTCGACGAGTTGTTCGGCATGGTTCAGGACGCCGAGTTCTCCGTGGACCCAGTTGATGGGGTCGAATTCGGGTGCGGTTGCCGGTGGGGTGCGATACCACGCCTTGATCGTGTGGCCGTCGTTGAGAAGCCGGCGGATCAGGTAGCGGCCCAGGAATCCGGTGCCGCCGGTGAGTGCGATGCGCATGGGGGAGTGCCTGTTGCGAGTGGAATTCGGGCGATCAAACGCCCTATCGAAACATGCAATCGCGCAGCAAACAACCGCCTCTAGCATTGGCAGCGGATCCGATCCGGCTGCCGGCGAAGGCGGTTGTCGTGATGGAGGCGTGGAGGTGACGAGTCGGAGCTTCGAAGTGGGATAGGCTTCCCGCCTGTCAAGCTCGGAAAGGACAGGCTGGAAGCCTTATCCCACGGGCGGTTCATCCGCGAATTAGTTGCCCATGGCGCCGGAAATCGCGGCTCCAGAGGCGTCGAAGCTTTTTTGGGTTTCGGTGGTTAACGTGGCGACCGAGCCGACGCAGACGGCGATGATCAGGGCGAGCATAACGGCGTATTCAACTGCCGTTGTGCCCTCCTCATCCCGCCACAGCGACTGTCGCTCGGGGAGTGGGTCTTGGTTGGTCATGGTGGGAATATATCTTTTTGGTTGGTTTTCTCGGGGAAAAGGCACAGCCAACGAAACATAGGCCAGGAATCTGCGTACTCACCTCGAATACGCACACTTTTTGCCAGCCTGAGCGTGATGGCGGGGGGCATTCGGTAGGGATTACAGCGTCATTTCGGAATCCCCGGCTCGATGATGCCCTCGGATCGCGCATTGTCATCGGCTTGTCCGCGTTTTACCCTGGTGCCAGTTTCGTCCTCCCACCCAAGCTCACATGATCGGTCCAGTATTCAATCGCGAGGCGACCGTTGTTCCCAAGCGTCCCAAGACGTATTTGGCTCGCGGCTTGTATCTGATCGCGCTCTTCGGGCTGCTGTGCACCGGGTACCTGGTGCTGGACGGTTCGCGGTCGTTGGCGACGGTGTCCGATTCGGCCCGCTTCGGCGGTTGGATGTTCTTGTTGCTCGCCCCGCTGCAGTTGTTGGTGCTGTCCAGTCTGGCGGCGGTGGGATCGGCGGCCAGTGTGGCGCAGGAAAAGGACCGGCGGACGCTGCTGTTGTTGCTGATGACGCGGCTGAGCGGATTTGAGGTCGTCGTCGGAAAACTGGCCGCGACACTCCTCGGGCCGTTGGCCATGTTGCTCGCCGCACTACCGTTGTTCTTGGTGCTGCCGCTGTTGGGCGGCGTTTCACCCAGACAGGTGTTCTCGGTTTTTCTGGTGACGGCAGCGACCGTGATCTTTGCCGGTTCGATCGGCACCGTGGTCGGGTTGTGGCGTGAGAAGACGTTCCAGGCGATCGCGTTGACGGTATTGATCTTGTTGATGTTGTTGGGTGCCGGCGAGATTGCGATCGGCTCGTTGAATTTGCCCGAGGTTCTGGTGTTGGCCCTCAGCCCCGTACGAGCGCTTGCCGCGGCGGCGTCGCCGCTGGGAAGTCTTTCGCCGCAGACGTCGCTGGGAGTCTGGTCGTTCACCGCCGCCACGCTGATCGCCTCCGTCGCCGTATTGGCAGTCGGAGTCGCCCGTGTGCGTGTTTGGAACCCGTCCCGCGAAGTGCGGCTCAAAGCACCCGAGCCGGAGACGAGCGAAGAGATGGAAACCCAGCAGACGCCGAGCAGCTGGAAAGTCCGGGCGCCGCGGCAGGTTTGGAAAAACCCGATCCTCTGGCGCGAAGTCCGCACGTGGGCCTATGGTCGCAAGGTCGTTGTGATCCGGTTCGCGTTTGGATTGTTATTTCTGTTGGGCGCCGCGGTGATCTACGGACAGATGCAAAACGGGACCGCCTACGAGCCGGCGGCCCGGATCGGTCGCGCGCTGCCGGCGGCGACATTGCCCGTCGCGGCGATCGGCGTGGTCAGTCTGGTGTTGATCAACGCGTTGGCCGTCAATGCGGTTACCGGCGAACGTGACGGTCTGGCGCTGGATCTGTTGTTGGTCACGGATTTAAGTCCCCGCGAATTTGTGTTCGGCAAATTGTTGGGGGTGCTGTATGTCGGCAAGGAGATGATTCTGTTGCCGTTGGCGTTGTTGTTGTTTCTGGCCGTCAACGGCGTGATGACGTATGAAAATATGGTCTATGCGATGTTGGGGGCGGCGATCTTGTACGTGTTCGTCAGCATGCTGGGAATTCACGCCGGGCTCAATTACGTGGCCGGTCGGACGGCGACGCTGGCGAGTCTGGGAACGGTCTTTTTTCTCTGTGTCGGGATCGCCATCTGCATGACGATCATGGTCAGTTTTCGGGGGGCGTTTCAGCTGCAATTGGCGCCGTTTTTGGTCATGATTCTTGGCGGCGGTGCCGCGTTGTTCGCGTCACTGGGCTGGCGGAATCCTTCCTCGGCGATCTTCCTGGCGTCCTTCACGCTTCCCCTGATCACGTTTTATTCGATCACTCAGTTCTTGCTGCAAACCGACCACCTGTTCGTTTTCTTTTCGATGGCGGTGGGCTACGGGTTCACGATTGCGGCGTTGATGATCCCCGCTCTCAGCGAATTTGATGTGTCGCTCGAACGCGATCGAGGGGCCGAGGGAAATGGCTGATTGAGCGAGCTGTTGCAGTACGTCGGCTGGTTGGTGCCGATGGCGGTTTTGATTCTGCTGAGTGCGTTGTTCAGCGGCAGCGAAGCGGCCCTGTTCTCGTTGACTCTGCGACAGCGCCGGCAACTGCGGCGCGGTGGCGTCGGCGGCCGGATCGCCGATCGGATGCTCCGCGATTCGGAAAAATTGTTGTCGGCGATTCTGTTTTGGAACCTGCTGATCAACATGACCTACTTCGCGATCGCTTCGATCGTTGCCAGCCGGCTCGATGCCTCCGTCGATGCCGGGGCGAGCGTGGCGTTGTTGTTCACGTCGGCCAGTTTGTTGACGATCATTTTTTTTAGCGAGATGCTGCCCAAGAGTCTGGCGTTGTTGGCTCCGATGCAGGCTTCGATCTTGATCGCGCCGGTCTTGAATTTGGCGGTGCGGTTGGTCAGTCCGTTGCTGCCGATCATCAAAACGTCCAATCTGTTGGCCGGCCGATTGCTTTGGCCGTCGTTTCAGCCCGAGAATGAAATCGACTTGGTGGACATCGAACGCGCCGTGGAACTGGGCACCGACGATGCCGCGCTGTTGGAACGGGAGCGTTTGGCGCTGCAGAATTTGGTCGCCATTGCGGAGATGCGGGCGAGTGAGTTGATGCGTCCCCGCAGTCGTTTGCACCTGGTCGAATCCCCGATCCAAGCCGATGCCCTGTTCGCCCGATCGCCGCCGGGCGGCTACGCGATCATCACCGACGAAACGGGCGACACGATGGTCGGTGCGCTCGGCGTCAGAATGTTGCGGCCCAGTCAGATCGATCATTTCGAAGATCTGGTCGAACCGGTGATCTATGTCCCCTGGTCCGCGCGTGTGGCACGTGTCTTGGATCTCTTGAACGAGAACGATTTGAGTGTCGCGATCGTGGTCGACGAATATGGCGATGGGATCGGGGCGCTTTCGATCGACCGGATCTTTCGGCGCCTGCTCGCGCCCGAACATGACCAGTTCGAAGAAGACACCGATTCGGCCGCGATTGAGCAACTGGAGCCCGATTTGTATCGTGTCGCCGGAGGCATTGCGCTGCGTCAGTTGGCCAAGCAATTGGCCGTCAGCGTCCCCGACGAATCGGTGGCCACGGTCGCCGGGTTCATTCAACGGCACAATGAACGCTTGCCACGGCTGGGCGATCAAGCCACGCTGGAAGACTATCTGCTGACGGTCGTCGAAGAACAGGAGGGGGCGTTGCGAATCGAAGTCCGGCGGCAATCGGAATCCGATGCACCGCATTCACACGACGAGAGGGATTTCCGATGATCTTTTTCGCCATCGTGCTGTTCTTGTTCGGTCTCGTGTTGAGCGCGTTCTTCAGCGGCAGCGAAACCGGAATGTATCGTGTCTCCCGCACCCGTTTGGTGCTCGACGGCTTGGACGGTTCCCGCAGCGCCCGCGCGCTGATTTGGGTCTTGAATCGACCCGTGTTATTCGTGGCGACGGCGCTGGTCGGAAACAACTTGGCGAATTTCCTGACCAGTTTTTCCATCGTTCTGGCTGTCATCGCACTCTTCGGTGACTCGTCCGCGGCCGAACTGATCGGGCCGATTCTGATGACGCCCGTCGTGTTTGTGTTCGGCGAATTGCTGCCCAAGCATTGGTTCTTTCAAGCCCCGTACCGGCTGTTGACACTGGTGCGACCGGTGTTGCTATTGGCCACGGTGCTGTTCCTGCCGGTCTCGATTCTGTTAGGCGTGCTCGCGGCCGCCCTGGGTGCGTTGACCGGCCAGGCGCCGTTTCGAATCTCCGTCGCGATGGCACGCGGGGAGCTGGCACAATTGTTCCGCGCCGGAGAAGAAGCGGGCATCCTGCACTCGGGCCAGCGTTCGCTTGCCGGCAAGTTGTTCGACGTGGGGAACGAACTCGCCGTCTCGTTCGCCGTCCCGCTGGATCGATTGGCCACGGTCGAGTTGCCGATCGACAAGATCGCCACGACTGCAGCAGCCCGACGTCAGAACCACGCCATCGTGCTGGTCCAACAGAAAAAGAAAATCGTCGGCTACCTCAGATACTCCGAACTGGCGACCGGCAAAGCTCAGGTGGAAATCCGACCGGTGATCCGAGTCAATCTGGCCGAACGTCACCTGACGACGTTGCTGAAGCTGTATGACGAAGCCAGCGAGGTCGCGCTGTTATGCGATGATCACGATGAGGTCCGCTCCGTCGTCACCCGACGTCAGCTCTTGTTGCCGATGAACAAGTAGCAAAGTGGGGGAAGTATCTTGCTTGCCATTTCGAATCACTCGTTCTCGGCAATCGCGACACCAGCCGCTATGACTTCGTGTAACCGAGCTTGGTGATCACCAACAGCATTTCGTCACAGGTGATGTACCGGCGATGGTGCTCGAGTTTGTACTGGTCGATTGCCAGTGCCAATTCGCGTCCGGCGTCGGAAAGTCCGTCGTGTGAGCTGCCGAATTGTCGTCGCTCGGATCCCGCCTGTGACCCGCCTTCGCGACGTCGATCGACGAACTCACCGGACTCGTTGCCTCGTGATCGGTCGTGACCGCTGCCCTGCCCTGTCACGCCCGGGGCGATGGGTGAAGCAGCGAAATCACTCGATGGCGTTGCGTTGGCAGCATTGAATAGCGACATGAAGAGCTCTCGTTCAAAAAAGGACTGTGGAAGGATTGAGGGTTCGGCTTCCGTTGTTTGTCCATAATGACGGAATCGGCGACGTTGCCGTTGTGGCCGAGTTCACCTCGTCCCGCGCAGTTTGTCACTCAACCGTAGGTCATTGGAGGGGAAGGCGCGTCCAAAGAGCCCAAAAATCGTCCCGTCCAATCAGGGGAAGCCCCGTTCCTGCGCGTTAGGTTCCGGTTACGGGCACGCCGGCAGCAGGCAGCGCCCGACAATCGGCACAATCGTCAGACCGCGTCCACCGGGCCGCGGCGCACCCCAACCGGGGACAGACCCCGCACCAATTCCCAACGGGGACAGACCCCCATACGCATCAAGTTAAGAAGTAACCCTCCCGTGTGCGGGAGGGTCGAGCGCAGCGAGGGGAGGGTTTCCGCGGCCCCGCACCCACCGGTGCCAATAACGACGCCAAAGCACCCTCCCCGCGTCGTCGCAAACTCCTCCGCGACCCTCCCAAAGGGAGGGTGACTTCACCTCAAGGCGAACCGGGGACAGACCCCGCGAGACGCGGGCTAACTCCATGCGCCATCCGGGGACAGACCCCAGACGTCAATGTGGACAGTCCCCGCGTCAATGTGGACAGTCCCCGGCGCGGTCGGGGGCGGGCCTTAGCGACGTGTTTCGTCGTCGTTTTGCTGCGCTGCCAACTGTTCCGGTGACATCAGGTACGCATTCCAGCCGCTCGTTTCGACCAGCTGGCGATCGAGTTGGAGGGCGCGGGCGACGGATCGGCTGGCCAGGTCGGGACGGCCCTTTTCGAGTTCGATCGCGGCCAGTTGCAGATGCGGCTCGGCCCGCAGCGGGTCACTTTCGGCGGCCTTGGCAAAGTGTTTTGCCGCCAAATCGGGGCGATTCAGGTTCCGCATCGCGATCCCACGCAGCATGTGTACCCGAGTGGGCGCGGCGGATTCGTCACCGACCGGGTCGAGCTGGTCGAGTGTTGCCAGGATGCGATCGTACTGATTGCTGTTCAGATACAGTTCGGCGACATGCAGCTTGGCTTCGACATAATCCGGCTGCAGGGCGAGTGCGCGATGGTAGGCCGCCAACGCCTCTTCTTCGTTTCCTTTCTGTCGCAGACAATCGCCCCGCAGGGTCCAGATTTCGGCGGAGTTGCGTTCGGAGGCGAGCGCGATTTCACTTTGCGTCACCGCTTTTTCGAGTTGCCCTTCTTGCAGGTACATCTCACCGAGTCGGCCGACCAAGCGTGGATCGCCGGCGCTCAACGCGACCGCCTTTTCCATATGCTCGATCGCCGAAACACGCTGCCCCCGATTCCAATAGGTCTCCGCCAGACCGCGATGGGCCCGATCATCTTTGTCTGACAGGGCCAGGGCTTCGCCAAATAATTGTTCGGCGTCGGTCCACTTGCCCACTCGCATTTTCTGCAGCCCCTGACGCGACAACTTTCGCGCGGCGATCGATTGACGACTTTCGCCAATCCCATGGATCGCACGGCAGCCTGCGCTGCAACACAGCAGAGACAGCAACGCCACAGCGACCAGCAACGCGGTGAAGCATTTTTTCCCGGCGTTTTTTAAGGTGTTAGCGGCAGGGCGCGAGCCCTCCGGTTCCGCATCTTTGCCAAAACACCGGAGGGCTCGCGCCCCACCGCCAAAAAATGCTTCACAGCGTTGCCCGATCCACACGTTCCACCGGGGGCCGGTGTTGCACGCCGGCGCCACGAGGGTCGGTTTGGGGCGGTGGATCGAACGCAAGCTGGTCACCGGACGAGGCTGGTTGGAAAAGGTCGACGCCGAGGGGGGCCCGTGACGGCGGACGGTATTTTTGGCACTTCGACGCATTGACAGAAACAAGAAATACCAGCGAAATGCGTTGCACTGCAATTGCGCCTTTTACAGCCTCCTGATTTGCCCGCCAATTTGATGCCTGCTCAATTTGATTCTTTCGGACTCCGTTTTCTCTATCCCGACAACTGGACTGTCGCCGACCGTGCCGAAGAGGAAGGGGACCAGGGGGCGACGTTGGATATTCCGGGGGGAGGATTTTTTTCGATCGAACGGACCAAGGCTGACGAGGTCCCGGGGTTGATCGAGCAGATCGTCGATGCGATCGCGGCAGATTACGAGGACCTGGAGCGTGAGGATGTCACTCTCGACGTATTGCCGGCCGAAACGCCGGTGACGGACCTGAGGTTCTACTACCTGGATCTGTTGATCGTCAGCCGAATCGTGATTCTGCGGACCGATGGGGACCCCGACGGCGACGATGTGCTGATGGTTCAGATACAGGCCGAGAGTCGTGATTTTGACAAAAACGACGCCGTGTTCGCCGCGATCCTGAAACAGATCGCACCCTAGTGCTTTGTTCCATTTCAATGTTCGGGTCGATGAGAGATTCGCGAAAAGGGGTCAGACCCCAATAGCCGGAACGGCCCGAAGGGTGCTTCGCACTATTGGGGTCTGCCCCCTTTTCCGCAGCGCCCTCGCTAAAACATTGACGTACCCGAGGTTCCCGCTACACCAGGTCCTGCTTGCGTTTCTTTCGCCGCCGCCGCGAGCATTCACGGCAAACGCCGCTGATGATCATCCGGTGGCTTTCGACACGAAAGCCGTGCAAGGCGGCCATTTGGTCACGGATTTCAACCAGTTCGTCGCTTTGAAATTCCAGTAATTTTCGGCACCGTGTGCAGTACAGGTGATCGTGCTGGGGGTAGCCGTAATCGTGGTCGTAGACGGTGCGTCCGTCGAGTTGAAAACTGTTGAGCAGCCCCGCGTCGACACATTCACGCAGGGTGCGATAGACGGTCGCGGTGCTGACGTAGTTCGCTTCCCCCCGCCGCGGCAGCCGTTCAATCAACTCTTCGGCGTCGAAATGCTCGTGCTGGCTGAACACCTGGTCGATCAGGAATTTTCGCTGGCTGGTTTGCCGCAGCCCGCGCGACTGCAGGTACTCGCTGAACCGTTCTTGGGGCGAAAGCGAAACCTCCAACGGCTCGACTTTCGTCGCAACCGTTTCGGAATTCGAGTTCGCCGTTTCGGAGGTTGAGTCCGACAATTCAGCCATGGTGCGTGTCAGAGGGAACGTAGAATCAGCCCGTCAGCGCGGGGCGAGCACCCTCTCGAAACGCTATGTCGACGAGTCCGGTCATCTAAGAGTCTACACGACCGGTCAATGGCTGTCTTCGCCGGGGGCCTGTCTTCCGATTGCCACTTACTTTGGCACGGCAGAGTGAGCGCCCTTCCGCTACCAAGAAACGCCCCGTTAGGTGAAGTGTCAAAGGCTATTAACCCAGCAGGTCCAAGAACCGATCCAGGGCGGCGTCCATCCGTTCGGGCGAGTCGTAGGATCCGTCGGCGATTTGCCGCCGCAGTTCGGCGACTCGTTCGAATCGAATGCCCTCGCCGGCGACCGCAGCGTTGCCTTCAATGCGATTGGCCGAGGTAGCCGCTTGGCTGAGGTCGAGCTGGTCGACCGGGCCCGCCGATGACGGCGATGATGCTTGATCGACCTTGGACGCAGCGGAGCCGCGATCGACTTGCGAAGTGGACTGGACGTTGGAAGCGGATTGTGTGGTGGAAACCCGATAGGGACCGTAAATCTGCATTTGAGCGATGCTCCGGAGACAAAATGGACTACCCCACCGCCGGCAAACGACTGTTGAAACAGATCGGTTGATAGCAATGAGGGGATTTAGGCGACGTAGGCCGGACCGGAACGATGGGGGAACCCCCACCGACCCTTCAGTCATTTCCGCATCGACCGTCAGCGCCGCGATCCGTGTCCCAGGATGCAATCCGTACAGCTTTGAAGAGACTTTTGCTAAGCGCGAGCAGCGGAAACAGTATAGGTTTCGGCTCGCCGCTCCGCGTCAGTTGAGTCCATTCGTGAACTTTCCGGGGTCAACCCGAGACACTCGCAGCGACGGTAGCAAAGCAGACGAGGGAATTGCAAGTCGATTTTTCCCCGGCTTTGCGGGGTTGTGCCGTTTTCAAGTCACCCACCTGGCGGGAGCGTCGAGCGAAGCGAGGGGAGTGCTTCCGACATTTTTTCCTTCGTCAACTTTGGGACGCCTTCAAAGGTTCAGGTACTTCTGTTTAGGCACGCTTCTGTGCGCACTAACGCTTGGCGTTGCGCCATCAACTGGACAAACGCCTCAAGAGACCAAACCTTCAAGTGATGACCGCATCGTCGCGCTTGAAAAGGAACTTTCTGCTGTCACGCAAAGGCTGAAGAAAATGGAGCGTGTGGCAGGACATCAAGACAAACAAAAAGCGTTCGCTTATTCTCTTGCCGATCACGACGCAATTGTGATCCAGCCGATACTCGAGCGGCTACTCAGACGGCCGTTCGTCTCGGGCTGTCGATCGGCGCTGACGCGCGTTCCAATCGCATCGTAGCCACGGGGACTGAGATCCAACTCTCGCAGCTTACGCTGCTCGTCACTCTGATTGACGAAGGCCTGATTCCGCCACAAAAGTGATTGGCAATAGGGTATCACCGTGACGTGATCCGTTCTAATGGATAGTGCGCGCCGGTGCATCTGAAGACCAACGGCCGCTTCACCAACCCGGCCCTCGATTGAAAGCCTGTCATGACCTATCCCCGCACGTTTTCCCACATCGGCATTTCGGTCACGGACCTGGATCAAGCCGTCGACTTCTATACGAAGACGTTGGGCTGGTATGTGATCATGCCTCCCACCGAAATTGTCTCCGATGATTCCGCGATCGGCGTGATGTGTGATGATGTGTTCGGGCAGGGGTGGGGACGGTTTCGAATCGCCCACTTGGCCACCGGCGACCGGGTTGGCATCGAGTTGTTCGAGTTTGAGAATGCCCAAAAGCCCGAAAACAACTTCGAGTACTGGAAGACCGGGGTGTTTCACTTTTGCGTCCAGGACCCTGATGTGGAGGGGCTGGCGAAGAAGATCGTTGAGAATGGAGGGAAGCAACGGATGCCCGTCCGCGAGTACTATCCCGGCGAAAAGCCTTACCGGATGGTGTACTGTGAAGACCCGTTTGGGAATCTGATCGAAATCTATTCTCACAGCTATGAACTGACGTATTCTGCCGGTGCCTACCAGGAAGATGCCGACACAGCACGAGGGCAACAATGACCAACCGATTCAATCCCAGCGACGCACAAACCTATTTCACGTCAAAGTTTTGGAAGGACCACGTCTTCGTCGGCAACGAGTTAGCCAAGAAGAAGGCCGAAACCGTCTTCCAGCGACGGAGTGTGCAAATCAGCTCCGTGATCTGTCTGACGCGGGCCGAATTGACGATGCTTGCCGGCGAGATCCACCAGCGCCAGAGAGAGTTTGCCAACGCAGGGCCACACTCCACGTACGTGAGTCGGGCCGCGTACGACGTTTGGTCTCGAGGCGGAAGCAAGCCGAGTGACCGCCAATCGGCGAGCCACAAGAAGTCGACGTTCCGTTTTGCCGTTCAGAAACAGATCGATGGCAAGTACGCGATCCATCACTTCGCCGGTTGAAGTGTCTACGTAAGTGGCATTGGGCTTGATCCTCCCCTCGCTCCGCTCGACCTTCCCTGCCAGGGAAGGTGACTTGAGATTTGTCGACACCCATGCTGCCAGGGAAGGTTTCTTCACCTTGATCTGCTATTGCCACAGTCGCAGCACGCTGACCAGATTGTGGTGCTGGTCGGTCCACAGCGGTGCGTCGCGCAGTTCGTCGGCGGTCGCTGTCGTGGCGGCGGCCAGTGAAGGGGCTTGGAAGATCGCGTGTCCCGGCGCGGCGATGATCATCCAGGTGGAGTGGGTCGTGCCGATCGAGTCGTCTCCGATGCCCTCGAGCATGCGGCTTTCCAAGCCGGCGTCGCGGCTGAGGTTGTGCACCAGCGGTGAAAGTTCCAAGTGGTTGTTGGACGTGTGCACGGTCAACACTCCGCCTTCGGCCAGTCGGGTTCTGTAGAGCGCCATCGACTCCCGTGTCAGCAGGTGGGCGGGAATCGCATCGCTGCTGAATGCGTCAAGAACCAGCAGGTCAAACTTGGCGTCGGGCATCCGTTCGAGCACCAAGCGGCCGTCTCCGAGGTGCCGTGTCATCTGGGACGGACAGTCTTTCATGAAGGTGAAGTATCGATCGGCGATGTCGATGACCGCCGGGTTGATTTCGATCAGATCGAAGTGATCCGCGGGGCGACCGTAGGTGGTCAGCACGCCGCATCCGAGTCCGACGATGCCGATCCGTAGCGAAGGATGTTGTTGTTGCAAGGCTTTGATGACGTGGCCGACTCCGCTCTCGTGCCCGTAGTAGGTGGTCGGTTGAGATTGATTCGGTGCGTAACGTTGCATTCCGTGCAAGGTGCTGCCGTGTACCAGGCAGGTGCCGAGCGGTTTTTCACGGACTTTGAGCACGCCGAAGAAATTGCGCTGCGATGCGATGGTGTGATTGTTGGACACAAACGCCATGGTCAAGATGGGGGCGATCATCAACACGATCGCGCCGTACTTTAGACGCGCCGCGGCGGCCCAGTCGTATTCGGTGCGATTCCAGGTCTTGCAGGCGAAGAACAGCAGGAACGTCAACGCGGTGACCAGGGCGACAAAGAACGGCAACTCGGCGTGATTGTTCAACAGCAGCGGGCAGAGGATGGCAACGATCACACCACCGAGTGCGCCTCCGGCCGACAGCATCGCGTAGTACTGGGTCAGTCTGTCGGTGCCCGGTTTCAGCCGGGCGACTTCGCCGTGGCACAGCAGGCACGCCCCGAACAGCATCACCATGTAGCAGCAGGCTTCGGCGATCAACTGGATGCTGCCCGGCAACAGCGTCTTGCCTTGGATCAGCGCCAGCGCGGCGAGTGTGACCGCGGCGATCGGTTTGGGACGGTACCACTGCGGCGAGTCAAAGCAAACGATGAAGCTGGCCAGATACAGGCTGAGCGGAAGCACCCACAGAAACGGCACGACGGCGATGTCTTGGCAAACGTGATTGGTGACCACCAACAGCATCACCGAGGCGAGTGCGGGCAGCGCGATCCAGGCCGCTTGGATGTTGGCGGAAACCGAAGTCGAAGCGATTGCCGGCGTGGGTGAATCGCCCGTGGGGCCTGTTATGGCTGCACGGGTGGAGTCGTCGGTGATGCGGAACAAACTGATCGCGACGTAACCTTGGACGAGCGCGAACAAGCAGAACAGCAGTGACCACATGCTGGATTGTGTCGACACCGAAAGCACGGGTTCAAACAGAAACGGATAGCTGAGCAACGCGAACAGCGATCCCGCGTTGGACAGGGCGTACAAACGGTAGACACGTTCGCTATTGTCGTGAAAGCTGAGCCAGGCTTGGACGAGCGGGCCGGTGCTGGAGAGGACAAAATACGGTAGCCCGACGTGACTGGCCAGCATCCACAGCAGGTACAGCGTCGGCGTCTCGCTGCCGGTCGGCTTCCACGCATCGGAGGGTTCGATCGGCAACACCAGCGCCGCGGCGCTGAGCAACAGCAAGTGGATCACGGCCTGGGCGAACGGATTGCAGAACGTGCGGAGCACGTGGGCGTAGAGGTAACCGCCGAACAACAAGAGCTGGAAGAACAGCATGCAAGTCGTCCAGACCGCCGGTGTGCCTCCGAACCAGGGCAGCACGCACTTGCTGATGATCGGTTGGACTTGAAAAACCAGGAACGCGCCGAGCAGAATGGTTGCGGCGAACCAGATCATGGACCGCCCGTGCGCCGAATCAACGCCGGCGGTTTCGGTTTGTGAGGGTGATGACGGTTGGCCGCTAATGGATTTGGACATGGCTTGAAAAATTTCCCTCATGCGTCATTCGGATTTCAGGGATTGCCAAAAAACGGCTCAAAAGCGCGTTGGGTGCGAATTGCACGGGCATCGGTAAAAATGGATTCAGCAACCGTTGGTGTTTAGCCTTGAGGCGATTCCCTGTCGCTGCGACGCAGCGACAGGGGGCGGCTAAAGCCCAATA
>NZ_JANZKV010000077.1 GCF_025060895.1 Stieleria sedimenti
CGCGCCGTTCCGCTAACATCAGCCGGTCCTCGCCAGCGTCCGGCCACCGGTGTGCACTCCGCATTTCGGTCGATCTCGGGGAGTGTCTCGTTGCATCATCGCCTCAAACGTTTTCAAAATCCTCGAAATCTTCCAGGTCGACGTCGTCTTCTTCGTCTTCGTCTTTGCCGGTGCTCAAGCCGAACTCGTCGCTGATTTCGTCATCGATTTCGATTTCGTAATCGTCGTTCAATTCTTCTTCAAAATCGTCGTCGAAGTCATCATCGAAGTCGTCTTCGTCGATGTCGTCGAAGTCATCCAGATCGTCGTCTTCGTCGAGCCCGTCGTTGAAGCCGTCATCGACTTCGTCGGTATTCGCATCGTCGTCCGCGAAGCCGTCCTCCTCGTCGTCATCATCGTCGTCCAGATCGTCGTCGTCATCGTCGTCCGCTGCGACGGGAACGGTGGTCAGCGGGGATTCCGACCGGCCATGGGGTCGATTCTCAGCCGCGGTGGGGGAAATCGTGGACACGATTTCGGAACTGGCGACCGATGGAACGGCGAGAGCGACACTCATAGATGAAACCGGAAATGCGAAGAAAAATGGGGAGCGGTCTTCCGTCAGGGGATTCATAACCGACAGGCCACGATGACGTAAAGCGTGGGTAACTGGGGATGTTAGGCCTGTCGGACATCGACGCGTCAGAAAATTTACGGCCGCAACAGGTCAACCAGCGGACCTTGCGGTGCCGATAGTGACTGGGCGCCGCCGGAGTGACGGTTCCCGCTGCATTTGTCGCCTCGCAAAATCGCATGGCAACAGACCTCGGCAGCGGATCAATCTGGTCCGGCGGACGCACATTTTGATAGGTCCAGACTATCGGACAAGTCGCCTCAAGCGAATTTTCTTGGCCCCGACGGCATTTCTGGCTCCAAAAACGGGATTTCCAAAGTGCATCGCGACCAAACGCCCCCAGCAAATCAACTCAGCATGCAACCTACCACCCCATCGCGGCGGGCTTCCAAAGCCGCCGCCGCGGTCGTCTTGGCCGCGATTGTGTCCACAACGTCGGGATGTGCCGGTCGACAATACGGTCATTTGCTAGCCAGCGACGACAAGGATCTGGTTGGCAGCCATGCCGCCGGCGCCGCGACGTGGAATCCGCTGGTGGAAGAATCGGTCGCGAAACTGCTCTCCCGCTGCCCCCCCGCCGTCCAGCCGGTGGCATTCGAATCACAATCCGAACTGTCCCTCGACGGCGTCATCGTCCCGTCCACCCTCCACGGCGGGCCGGCCAACGTCTGCTTCGTCGGAATCGAAAACAAAAGCGCCGAAGAACTGGGCGATTTCAAAGAACAGCTCTACGAACAGATCGATTCCCAGATCAACTCGAACGCCGATTTTCGTGGCATCAGCCGGCGGATGGTCCAAACCGCCCTCCGAGAAACCCGACTGCGCCCCGATGCGTTGTTCCTGCCCGCCAACCGAGAAGCCTTCGCCGCCGTGTTGGGCAAAGCGGGCACCCCGGTCGACTACTTGCTGTTCGCCAACATCACCACCGGAACCACCGACCGCAACAAAACCAGCCAGCGGGACTACACGCTGACCTTGGAAATGGTCAACGTGCACACCGGTGATTTCTTGAAAGAGTCCGCCAAGATCCGCAAGGGGTACTCGAAATCACGCGGCGGTAAATGGTGGAACTACGGCATCTTCGATCAGGCCGACGGGTGATCGTGCAGGTCTGCGTCTCAGCTGCTCGAGCAAACGGTCGGCGAGCCCCGCTGGCAGCGATCCTGGTCCTTGCCGTCCTCGTCGGCATCGTCTCGGCCGGCTGTCGGTCCAACCAGGTCTCAATCGGCCAGGCCAGGGACGCGTTTGCCTTGGGTGATCTCGAATCGGCCGACAAGCTACTGAGCGAACTGGCCGAGGGGCCCAAACGGACACGGCATCCAAGTCAGCTGGATCTGGCGATGGTCGAATTGGCGCGTGGCGAAGTGTCTGCCGCCGAGTCTCGGATGCGTGAACTCCGCGACCACTTCGACGCGTTGCCCGACACCGCGCCGGTCAACGACGCCGCCTCGTTGGCGGTCGATGATCGGGTCCGGCCGTTCCAATTGGCAGGCTACGAACAAGTCCTGTTGCGGTCGATGCTGGCCATCTGCTCCCTGGCCGGCGATGCCACCGACGCAGAAGCTTATTGTTTGCAGGCCCAAACCCGCCAAGCCGAATTGAACCGCCGAACCGAAGACGCGGACTCGCCTACCCCTAAACAGCAACTCGCCCTGGCACCTTATCTGCAGGGCACGCTGCGTGAGGCCACGCACCAGAACTACGACGACGCCGAGCGCGCCTTTCGACTCGTCAGCAGCATTCAACCGGAATTCGCTCCGGCGGCCGACGATATCGCAAGAGCCAATCGCGGTGCCCACAGTGCTGCGGGCCACGGCGTGCTGTACGTGTTTGCCATGGTTGGCCACGGCCCACGACTGGTGGAGACGGTCGCGCCGACGACCACCACGTCACTGCAAATCGCATCGACTCTGTTGCGATCGGTCCACAATCACGAAGAAGGCGACGACGACGAACCGGTGCTGCCCAACGTGGTCAGTGTGAAAGTTCCGCAAGTCGAACTCCCCCCCAGCGACCTCGCCGCGATCGGGGTTTCGTTGGGCGGGCAACTGCTCGGGGCAACGCAAACGATCACCGACATCGGGCAATTGGCGGTTGAAAAAGTCGAAGCCGAAATGCCGTGGACGATCGCCCGTGCCGTCGCGCGACGGGTGCTCAAAGAGGCCAGTGTCGTGGCCACCGCCAACTCACTCGGACTCAGCGGCAACGCGGCCGCGGCGTTCGAGTTTGCGGCGATCAACGCCTGGAGCGCCACGGAAAAGGCCGACACCCGTTGCTGGGGCTTGCTGCCACGAGAAATCCAAGCCCTCCGCGCCGAGTTACCGGTCGGAACCCACGAGATCCACTTGTCGCCCTTGGCATTGACCGGCCAGTCCTTCGCCCCGCCACAACGCCACAGCGTCACAATCGAAGACGGACGCAATCACTACCTCGTCGTCATCGCGCCCGAACAGATCCTGTCCGTCGTCCCGTAACCGCTGCCCATCGCATCGCCGAACCAACAAGATGGCTTCGTGTCATTGAGGCAATCGTCATCGACCGGCTGAGTGAGCCGTGACGCGTAAGCGGCCGGGCACTACGGCGCTACCCGAGGCCTGACAGCCCGTCAGCCGCGCACCTTGATGTCGCTGACGATCGACTCGACGCCCGGGACACTGCGAGCGACGACGATACACATCAGGGCGTCGTCGCGAGATTCAACCTGTCCACGCAGGATCAGTTTCCCATCTTCGACTGAACACGAGAAGTCATGGACTTCAACGACACGTTGAATCGACGCCTCGATGCGTCGGCAGAGGTTTTCGGATGTGGGATCAGCGATCACAAGTGGTACTCGGAGTGGGGAAAGCAAAGAAGACGTTCAGGCCCCGGTCTGTCGTGTCCTATCTGAACCATACCCTTAGAAGCGTAAAACGAGTCCAGATTCCTATAAAACCCGCTCGTATTGGGGGAAATATCCAAAATTCGCCGCCTGACCGTCGATTCGTGTCCCCAGGCCATTGCCGTCGGCTGCTTCGAAGTGAAAATTTCAGAATCCGCGTGACGGCAGCAATCTCGCCAGGCCAAAATCAAGAGTGGCGTCAGCTTCCAGCTTGCGTCTCCCCCAGCGAACGCCCGATCGCCCCCAGCGCGTGTGCCCCCAATGAGCAGTATCACGACCAGTGAAGCGAATCGATTGCTGGCGGCCGCACAAAACGGCCACGACGATTGCCTCGGACAATTGTTGCAGATGTATCTGAACTATCTGAAACTGCTGGCCCGCACCCAGCTGGACCGAAAACTCCAGGCCAGAACGAGTGCGTCCGACGTGGTTCAAGACACGTTGTTGGAAGCCCATCGAGATTTCGCACAGTTTCGAGGCAGTTGCCCCGAGCAATTCCTCGCCTGGCTGAAAACGATCCTGGTGAACAATCTGGGACACATCATTCAGCGACACGTGCTGGCAGAAAAACGCGACGTTCGCCGCGAAGTCTCGATCAATGACATCGGTGCGACGCTGGAACGATCCTCCGCGCGGCTGGTGGCAATCATCGCCGACCGAGGCCAATCCCCCAGCGCCGATGCGCAAAACCACGAAGCCAGTCTGTTGCTGGCCGATGCGTTGGCCGAACTTCCCGACGACTACCGCGAGGTGATTCTGTTGCGGCACATCGAAGGGCTCGCGTTTCCCGAAGTGGCGGCGCGGATGGAACGCACCGCGGGTGCGGTGCGGATGCTGTGGATGCGGGCGATCGCACAATTGCGGGTCCGGCTTGAATCGCGAGGCGTACTATGAACCACGTCGTCACAAACGGCCGGCCGCCAAAATCCTCTCCCGTGCCAGGTGAAGACGTTGCCACGCTTGCGGCCAATCCGTTGGACGCGCTCACGCCGCAACAACAGGAACAGCTTTCTAAAATTCTGGAAACCTACCTGGACGATCTGGAACAGGGGCGTCCGGCCGATCCGGAATCCTTGCTTCAACGCCACGCGGAATTAGCCGAACCGCTGCGATGGTATTTGCGTGGCTTGGACTTCGTGCACCAAGCCACCGCCGAACTGGGACCGAAAGAGCATCCGGATGACGCGGGAACCGTCAGCCACAACGAGCTGGGCGATTTCGAGATCCTCCGTGAAGTCGGACGCGGCGGCATGGGTGTGGTCTACGAAGCGAGGCAGAAATCACTCGGTCGTCGGGTCGCGCTCAAGGTCTTGCCGTTTGCCGCCGTCCTCGATCGACGACAGATCATTCGCTTCAAGAACGAAGCTCAAGCCGCCGCCCAGCTGCACCATCCCCACATCGTCCCCGTTCATTCGGTCGGATGCGATCGCGGCGTCCACTATTACAGCATGCAATTCATCGACGGCCAGGCGCTGGACCGAGCGATCGACCAACTCAGAAACCTGCGTGACGGCACGGGCGAAAACGCCGCCAACGCTTCCGCCGGCACGATTCCTATCGGAGCGTTCTCCACACAACGCAGCGTTCGCTCCCATAACCATATCCACTCGGTCGCCGAGCTGATTCGACAAGCGGCCACCGCGATCGAGCACGCGCATGAATTTGGCGTCGTACACCGCGACATCAAACCCTCCAACCTCCTCATCGACCAGCAAGGAAAACTTTGGGTGACCGATTTTGGACTGGCACGCTGCCAAAACAGCATCACCATCACCATGACGGGGGATCTGCTGGGAACGATTCGCTACATGAGTCCTGAAGCCGCCGCGGGTCGTGGCAGTTTGGTCGACCACATCAGCGATGTGTATTCATTGGGCGTCACGCTCTACGAACTCCTCACCCTAGAACCACCCCATACCGCGACCGATCGGGTGACGTTGCTCGATCAGATCCAACGCCAACAACCCGAACGGCCCCGACGACTGAACCCCTCTATCCCGATCGACCTGGAAACCATCGTGCTCAAAGCGATCCAAAAACCTCGCGATGATCGCTATCAATCTGCGGCCGCCATGGCGGAAGACCTGGCCCGATTCCTGGCCGGCAAACCGCCGCTGGCCAAACGCCCCTCCGCAATCGATCGTCTTTCGCAATGGGCCACGCGGCACCGCACCCTGGTCGCCTCGATCGTCGCCGTCTTGATCCTGACCTCACTCGCCGCCGGCACCGCCACCATGCTGCTGTCGAAAGAAAAAAGCCGCACCGAGGCGGCGTTGGAGATCGCCGAATCCAATTTCCAACAATCACAACTTAACCTCCAAACCGCAATCGACGTCGTCGATCGGTTCGGAATGCGGCTGGCAACAAAACTCGCCGGCGTGCCCGGTACCGAGACCGTCCGACAAGCCATCATGCAGGAGACGTTGGCCGACTACCAGTCCTTCGCCGATCAGATGGACGGTGACGCCTCGATGCGTTTCGCCTTGGCACTCTGCAACACCCAAATGGCATCGATGCATCGTCAGCTAGGCCGGTTTCCCGAGTCCGTCGACTGTTACCAAACCGCGATCAAACTCTACCAAGACTTACTCGCTGACGACGAACACGATCCGGATCCCAATCATGCCCGGATCGTCCACGACTTGGCCGTCTGCCACAACAACTTGGGCGAACTCGCCTTCCAGCAAGGTGATTTCCCAACGGCCGAATCCGAATACCAACAAGCACAACACATCATCGACGAGCTCGGCGATGAAGAAAATGAAGAAGCGCAGATCAAGCATTTGCGGATCGCCGCCCTGGTGAACGTCGGCAACTTGGAACGCGCCGCAGGCAACACCGCACAGTCGCGACGGACCTACGAACAAGCCATCGAGATGCAAACCGCACTGTTGAAAGTCGATCCAGACAACCTGCAATACCAACGTGAACTGGCGGTCTCCTACGCACAGTTGTCGTTCCTGTTTGCCGGCAATGACCTGGACGCCGCAGATCGATACAACCGCTCGGCAATCGGTTTGCACAAGACGATCGTCCAAGACCGCCCCCACGACTTGGCCGCGCTCTCGGAACTGGCGACCTGTTACAACCATCGCGGCGCCATCTTCAACCGCCGTGGACGGACCGCCGAAGCGCTCCAGGCCTACCAAGACGCGATCGACGTCCAGCAAACGCTGGTCCTGCGTGCCCCGACATCGCCCCGATTCAAAGAACAACTGGCGGTCGCCCACAACAACATGGGACAGGTCTTGCTGGCGCTCGATCACTCGCCAACCAACGACTCGCCTGCCGATGCTTCTGCTGGAGAGACCGCTCCCGCCGACGCACTGACCCATTTCGTGACAGCCGAGTCGCTGCTGACTGAACTGGTGGACACATCGCCATTATCGCCCCACTACCGAGCTCAACTCGGCGGCGTGCTTTCGAATCTGGCACCGCTTTTGGAAAAATCTGATTCCGAAGCGGCGCGAAAACACTATCATGATGCCATCGAGCATCAAACGTGGGCCTCGAAAAAAGCGCCACAAATCCAAGACTTCCGAGTCTGGCTGAGTGCCAGCTATGTCAAGTATGGTCGGTTTCTAAGACGCCAAGGGCAAGATGACTTGGCCGGTGAGCTGGCGCTTCGACGAAGAACACTTTGGATCGATGATCCGAATCATTTGTATCGAGTCGCATTGGAGCTTGCCGAATCGGCGATCGGAGACGGCGATTCATCGCTGCCACTGAATTCATCGCTGCCACTGAATTCATCGCTGCCACTGAATCAACGCTGGATCAAACCGACGCTGGAAACGTGGCAGATGGCCGTCGAATCGGGGCTCACCGACGTCGAGACCAAACGAAAGGATCCGACCTTGCAAAAGGTCTTGCGGTTGGCTGATCCGTCCACATCTGTCGAACCACCAGAATGATCAAAGCACCGTCGCATTCCGATCATCACCTCCGCCGAAACCGTCAGCGCCGCCCTCATCGCGACGGACGACGGCTGACGATGGAACGTTTTGAACAGCGAAACCTACTCGCCGGCCCCGAGTTCGATGCGGTGGATTTGTTGGTGAGCCTGGAAATCAGCAACGCGTCCAGCACCCATCACCAAACCGTGCTGGTCCGCCTGGAACCGGTCCGCGACGGAGCCGACAGCACGCTGCGGTTGAGCGCCCGCCAGATCTCCGACGTGTCGAACCTCGAATACGCCGCCGGCGATCTGTCAGACCAACGCGGTGTGTTGCTCAGGTCGCCGATGGTGGACGCCATCTTGGCGGACGACCTGTTCGGTGCCGCCATCAATGCGGAATTCTCCTCCGGATCCCGTGATTCGATCACCATCGAGGTGGATCGCGGCGATGGCGATGTCGACTACTACCACTACCCCGATGCCACGGACAATCAACTGTCGCCGCCGGAAGTCATCCCCACACCCGTGATGCCGACCCTCGCGCACCTGACGTCGATCGATCCGATCCCACCCGGCGGTGAACGTGACGGAAGCGTTGCAAGGGAACCAACTCCCGAGACGACGCTGACGAAACCGCCCAAAACCACACTTCGTTTTGAACGACGCGACTCCGGAAACGAGACGTTTGAACGACTGACCGACGAGTTGCCGGGAGAAGGCGAGGTGATTCGCTTGGCGACGACGTCCACATGGGTTGCAGCCCAGCCGGATTGGACTGACGTTCAATTGCGGTCGGATTCGCAATACATCGTGACAAGCATTCAACGCGTTTCTTCGCCAACGGATGATACCGACTCCGGTACAGAAGACGGTCAGCCGACGGACCCATCGGAGACTTGGATCGTCGATTCCGACGCACGACCGCATGATGTTTCCGCGACTGGTGTGTCGGACGCCGGCGTGCCCGAGCCGCCGCTATCTGCGTCCGTCACCTCGCTCGAAGTTGCCTTGGTCTTCGAATTCGGTGCATTTCCTGATGTCCAGACGACTGGCTTCGGAACGTTGTCGCAGTGGGACCGCCCAACAAATCAAAGTGACTCGGAAATGACGCTCCCGCTCACCGCGTCGTCTGCCGTCGTATTTCGGCCCTCAAGCACGACGGAAATCTCGGCATCCCGTTTCCCCGTTCGCAAGTTGGCCGCGGCCCCCGTGGTCCTGATCCTGGCCGGCGCGGTCTGGACGAAACTCCGCAGCCGGACGCCAGATACCGCAGTCGCAACCGCCCCGAATCGCAAACTGAAGTTAACGACCCTGAAACAGCGCTAACACTCCGTCAACTTCACATGCAAGGACAACAACCCGCTTGCCATCCTGGACAGTGGGGGAAGTATCCTGCTTGCCGCTCCCGAGTCGCGAAGCACTCGCCCCCACCACAATACACCCTCTCTCACCAGCGTTGCATCGCATGACGATTGGTCCCCTAGGTGAGTACGGAGATTGCCGCGCCGCTATCTCACTTCTCGTTTCGAACGTTGCCGGGGGAACGTTTCATGGCTGCCAAGCATCGCTACGCGTCAGCAGGGTCGCACTTGTCGCTCGATTCGTCGGTGTCAGCCGTCGTCCTACTCCTTCCCAAGAAAGCAGACATTGATTCGATCGCGATCAGCACCGCGATCCCGATGAACACCGCGTACGACAGCAAGGAAAAAAGTGGAACCCAACGCACCATTTTGACCCAGACATGCGGGTGCTGATCGTTGAACGACACGAGCGAAACAGACAGGGCCCAGATCAACACCAAGCTGAAGCCGTTCCCCGCGACGACGCATCCCAAGTTGATCGGCTTTCTCGCCAAGCCCCGGACGACGAGCACCTTTGCGGCGACTTGGAACGCAAAAGCGACCAAGAACACCGCAAACAATCTGTCATGCATCCGAAAGGTGGTGGGGGCCATCGAAAGGTCGATCAAGCTGCCCAAGACAAGCCAAACCGGTGATGCAATGACATTTGAAAACACGGAAGTCCGGAATGCGTGTTTTCCCACCCCACAGCGGGTGACAAACGGACGCTCAAGGATGCTCGCCAGGGCGACAACCGCAAGGTAAACGCTCGCTTCTATCTGCATCTTGAGTGGTGCCTAATGGTTCGTCGGTTTCTGCACGACTAGTCCTCAAAAGACGACGGAGTTGTAACAGCAACCGGGAATGCCTCCTTGTATCCCAGTGGTTGAATAAACGGTCCATTTCGAATTTGACCGTAGTACACACCGAATCCGTCATGGTCCAGTCGAACATCCGAGTGCCAGGTTTTGCCGCTCGCCGAGTCGACCCATGAGAAACTGACTCGGTATGCTTCAGCCTCAGCCGAGTAGCGAACGTCTTTCACCGTGGTCGTGATCGTCCCGAGCGTGGTGCTCTGCTCGAATTGCCGGGCCACTTCCTTGGGAGACAAAGGCTGCTGCGACGCGAGGCCTTGTTTCAACCGCTAACGTCGAACATCAAGGCGTCGAATTCGATCGCCTCCTCAGTAAACGCGTTACCTTGTATTTTCATAACCAACCCGGCCATCGGAACGGCATCAGGAATCTGTGCATCGCCATTGCCGCGGAGCCAAGCCTGAATTTTGGACAAACATGCGGTATCAGCTTCGTCACCCCACGCAATCTCATCGACGAGATGGTGATACCGTTCGAGTTGCCATTCGCCATTAATCGACGTGATCGACATCAATAGATTCCTGGATGCAATAGAACGGAGTACGGTAACGATCACGTGGTCGCCGCCAGCGACGCCCCCTTCCAGATAACTCAAGCCGGGGACTAGCGTGCATCCGCTGGTTCAGAACGTGGGTTGTCGTTATTGGCTGGACGACTTAACACCAGCAAGGACAAACGCGATCCGCTCGGTGCCTCAAATTTCTTTGGTCGCTCAACGGTCGAATCGCTCGGCAAGCAGAGCCGTAGCTCCTCACCTTTCATCTCGTAGATGCAGTGGAGGACTGATCCTTTGGGTGCCTTGCCATGAGTCTCAACGGTGACCAGCCTCATCCCTTTTGGTTGCTCCATCGGCTGAAGAGTGAAATGGTACGTATAGCCGGGAGTACCGAAGCCAGTCATTGTCATCAGATCGCCGGAAAATTTGATCCTCAGATCGCTGAGTCCCTTTTTTCGCAGGACTTCACCCAACGGCCGCCCGTTCGTTTCACCGCTCGACAAGGCCCATACACCTTGCAAACGCGACTTGTCATCTGGTGAATCGTCGGCGCGAGCCGCGGCGCTGACCAAGCACACGATGCAGACCATGGCGAATTCGACAGCAGTTTTCATTTTGAGTCTCTCTTTATTGCCGAACGACCACCGTTTACTACGGCAAGGCGAACGACATTCGGTTTTCGATTGACGCCAACTCTGGGCCTGCGAAGCCGGAAGTGATGGTTCTCGCGTCCGGTCACGAGCAAATGGGCGGAAAGGGTACTGCATGCGATTTTGAACGAGGTAACAAAGTGCGATCTATCGGCGCATTGGGAAGAAAGGGGGATCCATCGGGCGCCAGAACGTTGCCGGCCTTCAGACCGTCCGGTCAGAAAGCTGATTAGAACGGATCCGGCCAGACGGTGCCAGTTTCTCAGGCCCAGGCGCACTCCAGCTGGGTGAACGGAGGTGGGGCCGATTCCGACATGCCTCGTGCCCCAACGGGCATGCACCACGAAACCAACGCCATCGACACAGCGTCCACGGCATCCCGAAGGGATCACAGCGAGTAGCCGGAGGTCAGCGCAGCGCCACCTCCGGACCACGCCCACGATCCTCCCACCGACCCCCGACGGGGTCGCACAACGTTTCTGCACACCTTCAACAGGCAAGGACACCAACGCGATCTCTCGCAAGGACGCACCTCACGACGCCCGGCCACGTCGAACGATTTGCCACTCCGAACTCCGTCCGCTTCACAAACAACTTGCACGCAGTTCATCGACGTCGCAGTGCTGACCGCGTTTTGATCTCATGGGTGCACTTCAAACATCCAAAGCCGCTCGACTCCCAAGGATCGGCGCGTCGTGTGTTCGGTCGGATTCGTCTTTGAGTCAAAGAAAAACGGCCTCGGACCACACAACGCGAGTGACGGGGGAATCATGCGCCACCGGATCACTCGATGGGCCAAAAGAGATCAAGACGGCTGTCGCACCAAAACGCTGACGACCTACGGCCAGAGGACCCAGGAAGCAGGCGTCAGCTTACCAGCGTTCACCACGAAACATCGTTGACGCATCGAGCGTCCACTCTATCCCGAAGGGATCACAGCCAGTAGCCGGAGGTCAGCGCAGCGCCACCTCCGGAACACGCCCCCAATCCTTCCATCGACCCCGGACGGGGTCGCACAAAGTTTTTACACTCCTGCATCAGGACGGATGCCAACACAATCTTTCGCAAGGAAGTGACACACGACGCGTACGCCCCATCAACCGCATGTCTTCCGAGCACCGTCCGCTTCACAAATCACTTGCACGCAGCTCATCGACGTCGCAGTGCAAACCGCGTTCTGATCTCATGGGTGCACTTCAAAAATCCAAAGGCGCTCGACTCCCAAGGATCTGGCGTCAGCTTTTCGGCCCGGAGTCCCACGCAACATGAGCCCACCGCGACCGCACATCAACCACCGAAGCGGTAAGCAATTCGATTAAGTTCAACGTCACTGATCACCCGGTCGGCGCGGTTGATCTTCCATTGTCGAATCGCGCCGACTCGCCGACTCGGGTGCATCGGATGGTTCGCCGCTCGCTGCTGGCATCGTGCGACCGAACCAATCGCTGCGGTCCGATGCGGCGTGACGCAAGCCAAAAATCGAAGGCATATCGTCATCGACAGTGAAAACAACAACGTACGGAAACCGATCCACCAACGCGCCGCGAAATCCACCGCCAATGCGTCCAAATGACTCCGGCCGCTCGACTACCGTTTGGATAATCGATCGGACATTCACGCGAAAACGATTGCCAAGAGTGCCGGCAATCGAATCGTAGTATGCGCATGCGTTTGCCAGGTCCGCGGCAAAGAGCGGATGATAGCGTTCAGTCGCCATCAACCCGCCGCCAAACCTCGTCAGCATCAATCGCGATTTCCGGATTCGCAAGCAGTTCGTCGCGTCTGCGGTTCATCTCAGCCAGTTCGTCTTCCGGCAAAGTAAGCGGAGCCGATGCAGCCAGGTCGTCCCAAAGCTGTGTGACGATCGCTAGTTTTTCATCGGGCGGTAGCGCACGAAGTGATTCTTGGAGTGTCATAGATCGATCCGTTTTTGAGGATGCCTCAGTATACCATCACCCAGAAAGCTGGGAAAAGTAGCGTCAGGCACGAAGAAAACGGAGCGTTCAGTTTCAACCAAACGGATTCAGTCGGCGAACGCTTGCCGTCACCGAGGACGATTTTCCACTTCAAGAATCGCGCAAGCCGTCCTTGGGTGCACGGCATTGTTCTGTGGTCTTGACGCTGGGGTCTGATGCGGTGAGCTCGCCGGACGCAGTCTCGTAATATAAGCGACCATTGATCGAATAAACGTTTGGCACCCCCAGACGCCTGCTTTCGTTTTGAGCGTCATTTACCGCAATGCTTCCCAGTCGCACAAGCTCGTCGATCGTAACGTACTTTTCGGCGGTCAAGCTAGGTTTTCTAATCATCCGACGATTCAACCAAGGTCATGAAAGTTGTGTGGAGCGTCACATCTCGGACCGTCAGCTCATTCCGCGACCCATCCGATACATCTTGGATGAGGCTCTCGCCAGTGTACAGCACGACCCAACTATCGGCCAGATTGCGGTAAAGAGTCCAGAAGTTTCGGATGCTACGATAATAGCGGCGTCGAATGTCGGCCTCGGGAACATCATGACCGCCCTTGCGAACGCGTTCGGCAACACGCGATGCAAACGTCGACCGTATCGACGAACACAAAAACGATGGTGATCTCATAGCCACGTCTGCCAGCGTCGCTCCAGAGGTTTGATGCAAGAAGGATTTTCACAGAACGAATTGCGATCTATTCGCGCATGCGAAGGAACAGGGATAGATCGAGCGTCAGAACTTTGTCGCTCCTCAGGTGGGCCGGTCACAGGACCTGATTAGAACGGATCCTACCAGACGGTGCCAGTTTCTCAGGCCCAGGCGAAGTTCACCAGCAAACAACGTTGACGCAACATTCGTCCATGACATCCCGGAGGGATCACAGCGAGTAGCCGGAGGTCAGCGCAGCGCCGCCTCCAGACCACACGACGAGAGCCGCTCATCTATCATCCGCACATTCACTACATCATCCCCGGTGGTAGCGCACGGCTGAAGAACGGATGAGTAGCGAAACACGAACGCAACAAATGCGTGCAGATCCGGAAATTCAGAACGCCGCCACACGGCCAGGTGGATAGCAAATTCAGCATCACGGTCTACGGCGTGGCATTGGGTGAACAGCGGACGCTGATCGAGAGACTTTTGAATCTGCGTTGTCATCAAAGTCAAGTATTGGGGACGTCAGTCGGGGAACGGCGGTGGTCACCGCGGCGGCGACGAATGACTCACCACTCCAGCCAACTTGACTTCGCCGCTCGCATGCATTTTATGGTTCCACTTTCTCTTCCGGTGGTGAGTCCGGAAGTGTCGAAGCGCCATGTAGTACCGCCAGTATCCAAGTCGTGTCTGCTGATACTTGATAGATCAAACGGTAAGAATACTCAAAGACCTCCCGAATATCCGCCCGTTGATACTCAGGAACCATTTGACCAGAGTAGGGGAACGCCTCAATTTGCAAGCACCTGCGGGTGAGTCGATCGACAACCGCCTGCGCGTAGTAAGCCGAGTCTCTCGCAATTTGATTGTGAATACCCTCCAAATCAGCGAGGGCCGATTCGGTCCACTCAACAATCATCCACGCAATCCAAATCGATTTCGAACCTCAGATGTTGAGACCGTTTTGCCCTCAAGTACGTCGTTGAGCCCAGAATCGATCTTTTGCCGTACGTAAATACGGTACATCACGTCATCCCAGGTCGCGTCGTCCGGTAAATGATCGATCGCTTCTTTTGCTGCTGCTTTTGCGCTAATCGTATCGCTCATCACAATTCTCCTTTCCATCAGTGTACGCAACTGACGAACCACAGGCAATCAATGAGAAATCTCCTCCCGTAGCGGAACGAATTGCGATCTATCCGCGTTCAGGAGGAACGGGGATAGATCGGGCGTTGAACTTTGTCGCTCCGCAGGTGGGCCGGTGACAGGACCGGATTAGAACGGATCCAGTCAGAGGGTGCCAGCTTTTCAGTCCCAGGCGTCGTCTTGACGCAGGTATTCCAGCGAACCACCGAAACTCAGCTTGCCGGCACGTCGGAGTCGCTGCAAGTTCGCGATCGCGAACTTGCGAAACGACGTCCGTAAATTGATCGCGTCGACCAGATACTTACGAGGTGCGTTTTCCAACGGTGGCGACGTCGCCTCCGTCCAGCTTTGATCTTCCAGCCCTGGTCCGCCACCGGGCACCAAGGCGTGCACGTGCCAGTGCTCCTTGAGCTTCTGGTTCCAGGTGTGCAGCACCATCAACGCCGCCGGGTCGTAACCCTGTTCGGTGCGGATGGATTTTTTGAGTGCTTTCCAGGCCGATTGGAAGAGCAGATCGGCCAGCTCGTTTCGATTGGCGAGTGCCATCGTGGATAGAATCTCCGGCAACGTAAAGATGACTTGGTAGTACTCCACTCCCTCAAGCAGCAACTGCGACGCGCGGTCACTGAAGTCTCGGCGTTTGGCGCCGCTGCAGGCCGGACAGTGTCGGTCGCCGCAGGAGTTGTAAACTTTGGTGATCCCCTGGCAGTCGTCACACTCGTACCAGCGACCACCGAGTGCCCGGGTGCGGCAGAGCGACGTCTTGGCCAAGACGCTTTGCACGTCACGGGTGGCTTCGCCGTCGCGGTGGGTTTCGACATAACGTTTGGCGCCGCCATGGTCACCGGCCAGGGGACGCGGATGGTGTGGGTGTACAGAAACCGTTGCGCGCATACTGCCTGATTGAACGTGCCGTAGGCGATCTTCTTCTCTTGGATCAGGTAAAGCCGGAAGGTTCTAACGTCTTCGACGGTCGCACTTTCGAGCGGTTTTCCGGTAAAGTCCGCAAATTTTCGCACGTGGTAGGTGTAGGCATCGACGGTCGCGTCGGCGAGATTGCGGATCGCCATGAAAAGTCTTCGGCAAGACGTTTCGTGATCGGGCAGGTCCGTTTTTTGTAGGGTGTCATGGCTGCGTCACTCTTGGTGAAAGGGGAGAAAGCTCGCCTGCTCGGAGCGAGCGGTATGCCACCAGAGTGCTTACAAAACGCAAAAGCGCAACAGCCATTTAATCGAAACGTTCGCGATAACCGGACCGGCATGTGGGCACCAGAAGGGTTTGCGAAACAGGTTGGCATCACCAACGACAACGACGGTTGCAGTGGGTGGTGGCAAGGAAGCCAACGCGATCTTTCGCAAGCACGCGTCACACGGCGCCGGGCCACGTCGAACGACCTGCCCATCGGCAAACCGTCCGCTTCTGGAATCACTTGCACGCAGTTCATCGGCGTCGCGGTGTAAGCCGCGTTTTGATCTCATGGGTGCACTTCAAACATCCGAAGGCGCTCGACTCCCAAGGATCGGCGTGAGCGTGTGCAGAGTCGGATTCG
>NZ_JANZKV010000078.1 GCF_025060895.1 Stieleria sedimenti
CTTAGCGGTATTGGGCTCAAGCCTGCACACCAACACTCTAATGATTCCGACGCACTTCCTCACTGTAACGCACGCGTGCCGGCAGCCGCCCGTAGGGATTCGGGTTGACATCATAGAAATCGGGCAGCGGCGGCAACTCCAACGATTCGTCTTGCCCGCCTGACCAGTACCCGTTGGCATCCAATCGAATCGACTCGGTGTCAAAGAACAACTCAATGCGTCCTCGGATGAACGAAATGTGATCGCGTGCGACCGAGTTGAGCGCGGACGTGTACGCTTGCTGGGCTTCCAAAAAGTCCCGTGCGACGACGTTCCCGACGGCCAACTGCAGTTGCAGACGCGTGCTGACGACACGTTCGTACGCGAGGGCCGCCCGAGCCACCGAAATCTCATATTGGTTGCGTTGCAAACGAAGCTGTCGCAAGTCTTCGCGAACGGCGAGCTTGATCTGATCTTCCAATTCGATCAACGCCCGGCGTCCGGCTTGGTAATCGATCAGCGCGGCCCGGTAAGTGTTGCGTTCCAGACGACGGTTCAGCGGCGTGTCCAGCGACAGACTCAACGAGGTGACGCCACCGTCGCGACTAAAATCGAAGGGCGGGTTCGGATCAGAAAGCAATCGATTGGCCGACAACGTCTGCGTCGCTCTGACATCCAAAATCGCCCTCAAATCATCCGCGGCCAGTTTGATCCGACGTCGATCGTCGGCAAGTTCGCCTCGTCGATTCATCAGGTCATAGCGTTGATACAGCGCCAACAGCATCGCCCTGTTCTCCTCGACCTCCACTTCATCCAGCCCGCCGACATCACTGGTCTCCACGCGATCGACCAACGCCACCGTATCGGCAACCGTCTGTACGATCACGTTCTCGAATTCGACATTGTCGGCGGGCAACAGATCGCCGACCAGTTTCGCCGTCAGGGTGTTCGTGGCCTCCAGCAAACCATTGGCCGCCTCGACCAATTCGGGCAACCGATCCAGTTCCCGACTTTCGATCGCCGCATCCCATCGGCGACGCAGTTTTTGAAACCGTTCATCCAACCGATCGACTTCCACCGCGTCGGCGACGTCGCTTTGCAGCCCCAGATTCTTTCGCAGCAAGGTGGCCCGCTGGGCTTGCGACAATTTGGACTCGACCAGATCAATCGTGCGGGCAAATTGAATCAACGGCTCCCGCGGCAATTCCGACTTCAGTTCTCGCGATCGAATCGACTCCATCTGATCACTTTGCAGCCGAGCTTCCAGCAACGCCAGCCGCAGTCCCAACTGTTCGGTTTCACGCTCGGCGGCCGACTCCTCGGTGATCCCTTCGATCTTGCGGCGGACGCGAAGGGTTTCTCGCAGACGATTGATCAGCACCGTCGCGCCGTTGACCGCGGCATCGCGATCCCCCAGTCGGGTCTGCGCCGCGTCGAGCAACGTTTGCCGCGTCCGCATCACCAACTGCCGCGTCACCGTGAGTTCATCGCTGGTCGTCAGCGATTCGAGCTCTTCCAGATTCAGATTGAGCGGCATCTCCGGTGGCAAACCGATCCGCAGCTTCAACCGGTCGAGCGCACTTTCCAAACTGTTGCAGTCACCGACCAGCGAGCTGCGGCTGCCCAGGGCGTTTTGTTCAAACTGATCCACTTGAACTCGCGGGATGCGACCGGCTTGCAAGTACTCTGCCCTGCCCTGCAAAAACGCGCGCAAATTGCTGAAGTAATCCTGTGAGCTGATCTCGATCGCGCGATAGGTCAACAACAATTGGTAGTAGTCGGTCGCCAAATCGACGAATAGTGAACGCTGGGCGCGGATCAGATCACGCGCCACATAGATGACGTTCCGCTCGGCTTGTGTCAGCCCTTCAAAAACGACGTCGCGCTGAAAAATAGTCTGCTGAAAATCAAACACCAAATCGGACCCGATGTTGGCGGCAAAGCCCTGCGGTCCGTTGAACGTAAACACCACGCTATTGGCGAAACTGGCCAGGAACTGACCGGCCATCGCCGTGGTCGCGCGGACTCCGGTTTCGGTCGGAATCACCAACCCGTTCCGCGTGGTGCTGTCCAGTCGAACGTGGGTGTAATTCACGCCCGAACCGTTCCCTCGACGCCTCGGACGAAGCACGTATTCGTAACGCTGTGCCGAAAGCACCAGTGCCGCCCGATACAAACGCTCCTTTTGCGTTTGGATCGCGCGATTGTTCAGCGTCGCCAGTTCGGTGATCATCGGCAACGTCAACCGCGGCGCGTCGCTGAGCAACCCCTTCAGCCCGTTGGAGGTGACGTCGGGATACGACCGGCGAAACTCCTTGCGAACCGATTCGAACTCCAGCATCCGCGGCACGCAGGTCTCGGGAAGCTGCTCCCAGAACTGCTGCGGGATCGGGACAATTCTCAACTGCTCCGTGTCAGAACGGTCATCCTTCGTCGGGTCCCAGTCGGATTCCTTCTCCGATTCATTATCGGGCAAGAGGTCGACTTCTTCCGCCGCTTCATTGTTCTGCGCGTCTTCGCGGATCAGTTGTGCCAAACGCACGACGGGTTCCATCGCGTTTGCAGGCTTGGGCATCACCAATGCCAAGTCGCTGATCGACGAAACGACCTCCGTCGACGATTCCGACGCCTCGTCGCTGGCAGGTCGAACGAAGCGGCGGGCGGTCGAATCGTGACTTTCGACATCCGGTGCCGGCAGCTCTTCCACGCCGTCAGACATTTCAAGATCCGATCGCTGGGGTATCTGACGGGGATCACCGGTCACGAGTTCGGGAAGTTCATAGCCGAACAGTTGAGGAACGGGCACCGGTAGCGCCGGGCAATCGTCCGGCGAAGGATCGAAGAATCGGGAACGGGGATCGACATCGATCCCCGCCAACGGCGGCAAGGTATACGCCTCTTCCGCCCGCTTCTCGGCATAAATCACCGCGACGTCGCGATCCGCCTGGGTCCGGTAATACTTGCGCGAGCAACCTGTAATGACCGAAACCGAAGCGGCGACCAGCAGCGTGAAACACAAGAAAATTGGATTGCGAAACAAAACCGAAACACCCCGGCGAGAAAACGAGAGACCCTTTGGGAGGATCATCGTCACCGGATTGTCGGCGATTTGACGGATTCCCCGGCTCTCGCAGTCGTATCGTCTGCGTAGACTTTACCGATCACGCTGGAATCGATTCGCGACACGTTGAGGACATCCCGGAGGGATCACAGCAAGTAGCCGGCGGTCAGCGCAGCGCCACC
>NZ_JANZKV010000079.1:0-62193 GCF_025060895.1 Stieleria sedimenti
AACGACGCCCTGTCTGCTTCGTCCTCTGGGCATCGAGATGGTCCGGTCGGCCCGCAATGGCTGAAAACAGGCTGCCGAAGTTTGCGACCAGCGACAACCAAAGCGTCGGCGATAAACCAAGACGCTCCAGGATTGGCGGATACCCTTTCGGGGTACTGCCTCGCTTGCCCGCAGCCAAATGACGAGCGCTCCAGTCCAACACTTCCAAGTAGTTCTCTTCGCTCATCGAAAGGAAACCCTTATCGCTACAGCGGGCGTTCGTTTTGCTCGGCTGCGGTCCAACTGGAGCGTTTGCCTCGTGAAGATTCACGGGTGCAAGAAAGGCGTCCGCACGGCGAGCTTGCGGAACGGCGGTTGGTGTTTTGTCATCAACTGACGCCTTCGATTTGTCCTCTGGAACCTGCTGTGAAGCCTGGACGGATTCGACCCGCCGTTGCGCCGACGTGTGGTCACTCAGCTCAACCGTCTCCGCGAGGCACGCTCGGATTAGATTCAGATCGACATAGACAGAACAAGCCAAAACAGCCTCTTCATCGACCAGCGGAACGGCTTTGAAGCGTCCCTCGAAAAAATGCCCCCTCATGTCGTCTTCCATGTGGGCACGCTGAGCGATTCGCTGATTCAACAGACGCATCCACCAGGAGATGTTGCTCAGCCGCTCGCGGATCTCGGCTAGCTTCTTGGGACATTTCCGAATGCGATCCAGTTCCGACGCTGACGGCGCCATCGGATTGCCCTGGTCGTCTCGTCGCTCGGGGCAAATCGTCAGCCAACGCCGGGCCACTTCGGTGTCGTCCCACGTCTCAACGATGTCAGCCCGAGATCGCAGCATTAGGTGGAAGTGGTTGGAAAGAATGGCGAAGGACAGTAAGTCGATCGCGAAGCACGCTGCGAAGCGTTGGAGGTACTCTTCGATCCAGACTTTGCGGTGGTCGTAGTTCTTGCCAGAGATCGAATCCTCGCCGAAGAGCCAGCAACCGCGCGTGGTTCGGCTGATGACGTGAAAGACTTGAACTTCGCTCGGATCCAGCACTTCGGAACGATTGGATCTTGCCATCGCAGAGTCTCCCCAACTCGTTTCTGGAAACTGCCGCGGGATTGAGGATCTTTCTCAACCATTCGCAGCGACGAAAAACGAGTAATCGTAATACTCTGACTAACTAACACCATTCCACCCGAATGGAGCCGTCACGTCAAGTATTTTTTGGGCACATTTTCCGCAGACGGGGTCTGTCCCCAATCAGTTCGTTTGCTTGCATCCATTCTGTGCTGCGACACCGCGAGGGTCTGTCCCCAAAGATCAAACGGGGAAAGATCAAACGGGGACAGACCCCGGGCAGGCACGGTCGGTTGGGGTCTGTCCCCGGTGGTTGTTGCGCCGACGGGTAGGGTCAGGTAGGGTCTGTCCCCGGTGGGGGGCTGGGGTTAGTTTGGGGGGCGTGTTTGGTGGATGTGTCGCAGGTCGTCGACGAGTTGTTGTTGCATTTCGGTTCGTCGGTGCTGGTCGGGCATGCGGAGGATTGCGGCGGGATGCCACGTGGCCATCGTGCAATGGCACCAATCGGTCGCGCGGATCTCGCCGCGGTGCTTGGAGACTTGAAAGTCACGTCCGAACAGTGCTTGCGATGGCGTTGCTCCTAAACAGAGAATCGCAACGGGCTGGATCAGCGTCAGTTCCGCTTCCAACCAAGGCCGACAGGCGAACACTTCGCGTGCGTTGGGCTTTTGGTGCAATCGACGTTTGCCGCGGGATGTCGGCGGTTCGGTGAATTTGAAATGCTTGACCACGTTGGTCAGATAAACGTCACTGCGGCGGATTCCGGCACGTCTCAAGGCCTCATCAAGCAGTTTGCCGGCCGGACCGACGAACGGGCGTCCGTCCACATCTTCTCGATCCCCCGGTTGCTCGCCTACCAAAACGATTCTGGCATCCGGTGGCCCCTCGCCGAACACGGGTTGTGTCGCGTGTTGGTGCAAGTCACACGCCTGACAACCGACCACCGCAGCGCGCAACGATTGCAAGTCGATTCGCTCGGGCATGTAATGCGTGGCCGTTTCCGCAAAGCCCTCGTTTTGATCCACCATCGCAGCGACCCGCTCGGGAGCAGTATGCAACAGATCGGCGATCAGCGACGTTTCCGGTAGTGTCGGCCAATGACGCACCGGCATCTCTCGTTTCATCGTGTCGACTTTCACGCGAGCCGGGTTGAAGATCGATGCATAGTACGTTTTCCAAAGCTCTTCCAACGCGTCCTCGTCGGGGGCGTCGCTGACCGGGACACCGGGGCCGTACTGCAGGGACGTCTGGTCCCAGGTCACCGATTCATCAGGCGTGAGGATCGACCAATGCATGCCGCGGAACCTGCGGCTGAAGAACGGAGCGGCTAAGCGGACGATGCGATGATCAGGGCGGTGCCACGCAACATAAACCTCTCGTCCGTCCGAATCGACCACTTTGCGAAACCGCACGAACGCCTTCATTTTGTGAACGTCTCGCGTGACCGCTTTTCGCATCGTCATCAACGCGTCAACGTCCTCGTCGGTCGGGATCTGCAACAGATGACGTTCGCCGTGCATCAGACGCCACAAGGTTCGGTAGAGCAACGACCAGCGAGTCCCGGCGCGATGACAGGCGACGGTCTTGGCCAATTCCAAAAACGCTTTGGGGACGGTGAAGGCAGCTTGTGTCGCGGGAAGTTCCGCATCCCCATTGGAGTCGAACAAGGAAAGTTGCTCGTCGTCGGCCATCCAAGCCACCTGCTCCGGCGGCACGTCGGAGAGGAGCAACCGCCGCGCTTCGGTTCGCCACTGGTCGAACGTCTGGACCTTCACAAACCGCATGACGTGAACCTAGACCTCGCCGCTCAGGGCAGACTGGCGGGTGTCGAACAACATCAGCTGCTTCGGTTTCGGTTGTGCCCGCCTACGGAGATCGGCCTTGTCCAAATTGGCGAGCTCGGGATTGTGGTCCGCGGTTAACACAAAGTATTTGGCGCGGTTCCAGGCGACGCGCAGTTTCTTCAGGTCTTCGACGCGCACGTGCTTGTGCCGGCGAATGCCCAAGATCCGTTTGACGCTGCGGGCGCCGATGCCGGGGATCCGCAACAGTTCTTCGCGGCTGGCACGATTGACATCCACCGGAAAGAAATGCCGATTGGCGAGAGCCCAGGCCAGTTTCGGATCGATCTCGAGCGAAAGATTCTGATCGGCCTCGGCGACAATTTCACTGGCGTCGAAACCGTAAAACCGCATCAGCCAATCGGCTTGATAAAGACGATGTTCGCGGACCAGCGGGGGTGATTGGCCGGGCAAGCGGGCGTCGGCGTGCGGGATGGGGCTGTAGGCCGAGTAATAGACACGTCGGAGGTTCTGGCCGTCGTAGAGCTGTGACGCCGTCTTCAGGATCTCGACGTCGGGCGTGTCCGTCGCGCCGACGATCATCTGGGTGCTTTGCCCGGCCGGTGCAAAGTTCGGGGGGTGAAGCCCCGCATTCTGATCGTCTTTGGTTTCGTCGATCTTTTGTCGAATCCCCTGCATGGCATCGACGATTTGAGGTTTCTTCTTCTCCGGGGCAAGTTTTTGAAGGTCGCCTTCGGTCGGCAGTTCGATGTTGACGCTCAATCGATCGGCCCAAAGGCCGGCTTCTTGAATCAGTGCCTGCGACGCGTTGGGGATGGTTTTCAGATGGATGTATCCGCCGTAATGTTCATCCGTACGCAACTTCTTCGCGACGGAAATCAGTTGCTCCATCGTATAATCTGACGTCTGAATGATGCCGGAACTGAGGAACAGCCCTTCGATGTAGTTGCGTTTGTAAAACTCGATCGTCAACGAGACGACTTCGTCGACGGAGAATCGAGCCCGCGGGGTGTCGCTGGAGATTCGATTGACGCAGTATTGGCAGTCGTAGATGCAATAGTTCGTCAGCAGGACTTTCAGCAACGAGATGCATCGACCGTCCGGCGTGTAGCTGTGGCAGATGCCCATCCCCTCGGTGCTGCCGATCTTGCTGCCAGCCCGAGTGGCCTTGGAACCGCTGCTGGCGCAGGAGGCATCGTATTTGGCCGCGTCGGCGAGAATCGCAAGTTTGTCACGAACGTCCATTTCCGCCACAGCAGAACCAGAGAGATGAGTTGGAAGAGGGAATGTCAGGGTAAGGATAGGTGTTTGGCAAGCCGGTCAGAAGCGAGTTGGATGCAGCATCACCTGAGCAGCTCGACCAACCGTTCCATGGGCAGGTGTTCTTGTTCGATCCTTCGGTTGGTTCGGCAAACCCGTTCGTAGCACGCCCGCTCGTCGTCGTTGAGGCGGGGCAGTTCTTTCGGCTGCGAACCATTGCCGGCTGTGGCCAAGTCCAGAAATTGATCGAACACGCTTCCGTCCATCAACAGGCTTAGCACGCCGGGCAACGCTTGCCGCAATCGGTCCAAGATGACAAATCCGTCGGCGTCAATGTCTCCCCAGTAAAACACAGGGTTCTCATGCAGCCATCGGATGTCTGCCAACTGAGTCACTCCGTTGCCCAGGCCACCTAACGCCAAGCCGCGTTGCATCTTCGGCAATGACAACAGATTGATTTTGTTTTCGACGATCAAGATTCTCGCGTCGGTCACCGCTAATTGCGACAGCGACTCCGCGGGCAGCGACAGTTCATCAAACGGCAGGCCGAGATCGGATTGCAAGGCGTCATCGAGAATTCGCAGCAAGAAATGCGGACGGGCATAACGCAATCCGTAACGAGGCTCAAACGCGTCGTAACCGTAGCGATGGTCGATGGTGTGCGGTGGCAAGACCACGTCCAGCCAGGTTGCCAGTCGACGCCGATGTGTTTCCAAGAGTTTGGTGGACACCGCCAGCGGCAATTCGCGGGCGAAACAATCCGGACGTGGATGCGCTTGAAAATAGTCCACAATGTCGAGCAACCCGTCCAGAACGTCGACGACCTCCAACAACTGCTTCCAATGACTGCGTTGCATCAGCCAACGCTCGAGTTCTGGCTTGCGGCGACGAAGCGTTTCGGTCGCCCGGCGGAGCACCGTCCACTGCGGCGAACATCCGGCCAAGCGGACCAAGTCCTGCATCGAATCAATCACGATCGCGGTGGGAAAATGATTCAGTCCATGCATCCGGCTGCGACGCGATTCGTATTGGACGGTGTAACCCTCGCCGGTGATCTCTTTGGATGCTTGCCGCAGTCGGTCGACTTGTTCGATTGCGGCGGCATGATCCTTTGGCAGAGCAAGGTTGGCCGGCACACGATGCGGAAAGAACGCGTCCAGCTGACCCGACAACCACGCCTTGACCGCCTTGGGGTAAATCCGTTTCGCTTTTTCGGCGATCGCTTCCGGCGTGATCATCCGTTTGTCTTTTCCTCGCCCTGAACGGCCCGGTATTGTTCGGCGGTCAAACTGATCAGTTCGCTGCGGTTGGAATCGGGATCTTTGATGATGTGTCCGTACATCCCGACATAGCTTTCGGTGATCTTGGCCTTGGCATCCAACGGTGCGACGATTGCCAATTGCAACCCGAAGCGGGCGAACAAATTCAGCGCGTACTTCGCCCGCGTGTCGTCGCTGCGAGAGAACATTTCGTCGACCATGACAAAATGAAAACGATCGCTGTCGGTATCATCGGGCCGCAAGTCATATTGGTAGGCGATCGCCGCGACCAACACCAAGAACGCCAGCTTGCCTTTTTCACCACCGGATTGGCCGGTGCCGCCGTCGTAGTAACTGCCGGGGTCTCCGGTGGCGGCATCGTACTCGCGGGCGGCGAATTTGAACCAGTTTCGCACGTCGATGACCTTTTCGCGCCAGCGCAGGTTCGCATCGTCTCGCAATCGTCCGACGAGTTTTTCGATGCGATTGAACGTGGCTTCGTTGGCGTCGTCGGTTCCGCCCAGAGTGCCTTCCAAGCAGCCGGCCAAATCGCGGCGGAAGTCACGGATTTCCGCGTCGGTGGTTTCACTCGGTTCCAGCCGCATGTAGGTTCCCGGTCGCCAATCGAGTCGCCGCAGGGCTTCGTTGAGGACCTCGATCTTGCTGCGAATCTCTTCGCGTTCGTCTTCGAGTGAACCGTGCAGCAAGCCGATTTCCTGCAACACTTTTTCTTTCAAACGTTGGCGAAAGCGGCGTTCATGTCTGGGCAAATCGTCTTGAATGATGCGTTGTTGCAGCGTCTCGAAATCGGGCAGGGACTGCGGTGTCGGACTCAATTCGGACTCAAAGACTGGGAACTTCGTCAGCAATCGCCCCATCGCCCGGGTCAAATCGTCGCGAATGGGGCTGACACGTTTTTCTCGATCGCTGACCAGCGCGGAAAGCTGATGAGTGACTTCGGTCGGCAACCGCCCCATGTTTTCGACGGTCAGCGTTCGGTCGCCGAGTTGCGCGTTGATTCCGGCGAAGTGTTGTTGAGCGTGATCAAGGCTGCCGTCGTCACGGGCCGCGACCAGTCCCGCCTCGACCGATTGCAGCGTGCGGTTTCCGTTGTCGAGCTGATGCTGCGTTTTAGATCGTTCGTCGAAGTTGCGATCACGGTCTGACTCCAGCCCCTCGATCTCGGCTTTCACATCAGCCAGCTTGGCTTTCAGTTCTTTGACGCGATCGTTGGACGCTTCCAATTTTTCTTTTTCCAGCCGCAACTGCGAGGCATCGAATTCATGGCGGTGATCGTCCATGGCGTCGAAGTCCGTCATCGCGGCCAGTTCGTCGAGAACAGTGAGTAGCGACGTGGCTTGATCGCTGGTTCGGCGGAGCGACGCGATCTGTGACTGCAACGTTGCGATTTGTGTCTGCTGGTCGCGAATGGATTGTTCCAAAGCTTGCCGTTTGGGACGGTTGTCCCAGCCGAGGACGAAGTGTCGGCGATCGTCTTGGCGGCTGCGATCGTCTTTGGCGTGTTGGCGATGGTTCTGCTTGACGTGTCGATGGATGGTCATCGCCCGTCGGTTGGCCATTTGAAATTCCGCGATCGTTTCACAAGCGAGGTGATCGAAGCGATGCAGAACTTCACCGCGGACGTAGGATGCCAGTGGATGGTCATCGCGGTAGTGCAACATTTCCGGCAATGACAATTCATCGGAAACCGGGTTGGTGGGCGATACCGTCAGTGCGACACGGTCGTAGGTCAATCGCAGTCCGCGACCGCGGCCATCGATCAGTCGTTCGGCGTCGACGTAACCGGAAACTTTGGCGTACAGATCATCCGGCACCAAGAGTGTGCGTGCGAACGAATGCAGGACCTGTTCGATCGACGCTTCCCAGCGGGCGTGCTCGGGGTTTACGGTGACGAGCTCGGCCGCGAAGGGAAGATCCGAGGGCGACAATTTGAAGGCGGCACAAATCGCCGCTCGGACTTCGATGAACGCGTCCGGCAAGTTGCCCTTGCGGCGCCGCAGCGATTCCAGCTCCGAGGCATCTTCATCCAGTTGGTTCCGGAGGACACCCAGTTCGTAATCACAGCGACTGAGCTGTTCGGTGGCCGCCTGCCGACGTTCCACCAGCGTTTCTCGGGTTTGCGAAATGTGCCGGTGCGCTTTTTCAAGCTGCTGGGCGCTGTTGATGACGATCTGAATCCCGGCTTGTTTCAGTTTGGCTTCGAAGATCAGGCGTTTTTCTCGTTTCGATTTCGCCTGCTGTTCCTCCGCGGCGATCAAGTCCGGCAGCCGTTGCAACCGGGCTCCGCCGCTGTGGGCGATCTCGTGTTCCAGCCGCGCCGAATCGCTGCGTCTGGCATGCAGCGACGCGTCGAGCAGTTCGATCTCTTGATCCAGATGTTCGATCCGCAGTTTCCATTGTTCACACAGCGGCCGCAGCAGGTCGGCGATTGCAGTGTCGAAAAACAACGGCGCGGACTGATGTTGGTCACGAGCTTGTTGCAGCTGATCGTTGGCGGTTCGATAACGACGGCCGGTCTTGATGATGGGTGCCAGCAACTCAGATTGTTGACGCACTTGAACGAGGGCGCGGTGTGCTTCACTGAGTTCGGCGAAATGCTGCAACAGACTGGAAACCTTGTCGTTCCAAGGTTTTTTTTCCAGCATGTGGTCACGAATGAACTGATCGAGGCGCTGGACATCTTTGACCGCGACGGTCTGATTGAAGATGTCCATCGCCTTGGGGCGAAACTTGACCTGTCGTTGGAACCAGCCGTGGTACTGTTTGTAGCTTTCGGTGACTTGGAATCCACGATCGGTCAGGGCGGACTTGATCTCGCTGCCGGACTTCAATCCGCCCAGATCGCCGGCGATGCTGCGGGCGCAGGTGTCGAATGCGTAATAGATTTTGCGATCACCCGAGGCGGTCAGGTACATGACCTGGCAGAGTGTGAACTGTTTGCCCGAGGTGCCGCTGGCGAAGGTCGCCAGCAGCGCGGTGTAAAACCCGCTGCCGTCGCGAAGGTATTGGATTTGAGGTTTCTCGTCGCGGCCGGCGGTACGGTCGTAGGCGCCTCGAATGTAGGTCCGTTCGTCGCGTTCTTTTTTCGTGGCCCCCGCGGCGACGTTGTAATTGCGAACACCGGGACGAACCAGCAGCGTCAGCATCGCGTCGACGAGTGTCGATTTGCCGGCGCCGTTTTCACCGACCAGCAGCGAGGTGGCACCGTGGGGCTTGAAGGAATGAACTTGGCCATCGAAGGTCCCCCAGTTGAAGACTTCGAAGGTGGATAGCCGAAAGCCACTGGGTCGAGGCGTTTCGGCGGCGTCTTCGCTGATGTCAAAGAGCGACAGGGGGCGTGACCGCGACGTGGATTCAGTCATCCGTTGTCTCCGAGGCGTCTTCGGGTTGCGTGTCCGCAGTCTGTTCGTCGCGACGTTTCAGTTCCGCGGTCAGATCCGTCCGCAGCCGTTCCAGTTCCGCCAGCGGCAACCTCGCTTTGAGGATGCGGCGAATTTCCCAACTGGGCGGTTGTTTCTCGAAACGCCTGACATACTTCAGTTCCTCCAGTTTGCGGAGCTGGCCGCCCAGGTTGCGATTGGCGCGAACCGCATCGTCGTTACCGGGGACAAGCGATTGCCAGATTTCTAACAGCGAAGCCTGGGGGATGACACAGCGGTCGTCGCGATGGATTTCTTCTTCAAAGCGGCGCAGCTCGTCGCGCAGCAGAACGCACAGCAACGAGGCCTCGAAGCTCAAGCGGATGCTGCGGAACAGTTTTGGGATCGGCGGATAATCCGGCGGCAAGACTTCGGGTTCGATCTGCCGCAGGTACGCCATGCCGTCTTCTTCGTTGACGATCAGCATCAATCCGATCCGGGCGAAGTAATCGCTCAGCGGCGTCACACCAGCCAGGATCCGTTCCCAGGTGTCGCCGGCGTCATCGTGATAAACGATGCCCTGCAGCAATCGGACGGCGGCGGAAGCCCAGGGGACCGGAGGCGGCAGCGCATCGGGGTCCAAGGAATCGTGTTTGGATTCGTTCATCATCGCGGTCGTTTCGTTCGAATCGGCACCGTGGCTTTCTCACGTGTGCGGTGAAATGTGACCCGCGGGACGACCACGCACAACGGGTGTTCTGTCCCCGTGACGGGGTCTTTCGTGGTCACGTGGATGGTTTCGGTTGCGTCGCGATCGATGCGATGCCCATCTTCGTGCGCGATCTGGATCCAGCCGACCAGTTCGATGATGCCGACTTGCAACGGGCGAATGTTCAGCAGTTCGGAGAGCCGGATCGAGGGCGCTTTTCCGGTGGCATGGGCGATCGTGTCGCGCATGCGGTCCCATTCCAGTCGCTGCAGATGGGCCAGTTTTTTGGCTTCGCGCCGGGCCGTTTCGAAATCGACGACATGCGTTTCGGGGGCGACGTCAAAGACTTGGGGCGGGGTCCAGAACGGGCGTGTCAGGGGAGAGGTTAATCCGATCGACGTTTCGACGGACAGGGCGAGTGTGTCCGGTGGTTCCTGGCCGGACTGGGCGAGGTCGTGTTTCAACCGCGACGCCAGCGTGCGAATGTCCCGCAATACTTCGGCGGTCCGCTTGCGGTGTCCCGCCGATTGGTCGTCCAGCAATCGGCGCAGGGTTTGAGACAGGCGTCCGGTTTGCCGCAGCACGTTGTCGGCTTCGGCCAACAGCGACGGCACCATGGCGCGAACGTGCTGGAGCGCCGCCCGCTGGTCGGCGATGGCGTCCAGACGGGTGACTTCGGCGATCGTTTCGCGTAGTTTCGCTTGGGCTTGCGGAGCGAACAGGAACGCGACGAAGGCGTCAAAGCTGACCCCTTCGTCCTGCTGTTTGATCAGCTCTTCGGCATCGAGTGCGGTGGCCAAGATCTCTCCGCGACGACGATCGTCTTTCATCGCCTCGCGCTGCACTTGGCGGCCGATCGCTTCGAATCGATCTTCGACGGCACGAAAATCACTTTGCAGCGTCTTGAGCAGATCGACGGCGGTGTAGAACCGTTCGCGGATCTGAGCCGGGTGATAGGTTTCCACTTCGCCGCCGCCCCGAATCGAAGCGATCTCGTCGTCAATCCGCTGACGCCGGGCGAGCAGGTCGTTCAACCGCCGATCGGGGTCCGGCGAGGCGCCGCGAACCAGATCGACCAAGGTGTCGATGACCAGTCGCAACCGGCTCTCGGTGCCCACCAACCGGGTGTCACGATGGAGCATGGAATCGAGAAATCGGATGGCGTCTTCGCTGTAGCGGGTGAGTTGGTAGTGGGGGCCGGTGGAGTCGGCGGGCAAGAAGCGTCGCAGCCAGCCGGCATCGGACCACTCGCGCAGGTACCGATCGGGCGAGCCGAGCAAGACGGGGCGTTCCTCGTCGCGAAGTTCGTCTTGGAAGACCTGCAATCGGCTGGCCAGTTCGTCGTGAGAAAACGAGATCGCGGAATCTTGCGTGTTCGATTTGAACGCTCGCCGCAGAAAGTAAACGACGAACGCCCCGAGATCCGCCTTGAGCAATCGGGCGGTGGGGGAAGACTCCAGAAAGGTGGTGAGGGCGTCGAGATGCATGGCCCGATTTTAATCACAACGGGAGCACAGGGTCAGAGCGGCGATCGACGTCCGGATTCGCTGCCTCAACGGCTGTCGGAATCCGCCTTGAGCCGTTTTTCGAAGGTCAGTCCCAGATCGGTGATCTTGGTTCGCAGGGTGCTGCGGGCGATGCCCAGCAGTTCGCTGGCGTGGGCCTGATTTCCGTCGGCGTGGTTGAGCACCTCGGGAAGCAGGATGCGGTCGATTTCACTGTGCAATTCTTGATAGACGTTTGGTTGGTCGTGGGACAGCAGGTCGTGGATGAAGTTGCGAATGTTTTCGGCATCCAGCTCCGACCGGTGTTTTTCCGAGCCGGCCGGTTGAATGTCGCGGCAGGTATCCGGCAGGGAGGAGACCGTTAGCACTTCGCCGACGTTTCGCACCAAGGCGTGCTTCATCGCGCTTTGCAGTTCACGGACGTTGCCCGGCCAGCGGTAGTGTTTCAGCCGCTGCATCGCGTCGGGTGCGATGGAACGAATCTGTTTTTGCATGTCTCGGTTGAGCAGGTGGATGAAGTGTTCGGCGAGCACGGGGATGTCTTCGGGCCGTTCGCGCAGCGGCGGCAGTTGGATCATGAAGACACTCATTCGGTAGTACAGGTCTTCGCGAAACGTGCCGTCTTTGACCATCTGGAGCAAGTTGCGGTTGGTCGCCGCGATGATTCGGACGTCGACGCGGATCGTTTCGTTATTTCCGACACGTTCAAAGCTGCCGTCTTGCAGCAACCGCAGCACCTTGGCTTGGGTCGCCGGAGTCATGTCGCCGATTTCGTCCAAGAAGATGGTTCCGCCGTTGACCTGTTCGAACTTCCCGATGCGGCGTTTGTCGGCGCCGGTGAAGGAACCGCGTTCGTGTCCGAACAGTTCGCTTTCGAGTAAGTTCTCGGGCAGGGCGGCGCAGTTGATAGCCAGGAACGGTCGTTCGGCTCGGCGGCTGTGTTGGTAAATCGCGCGGGCGACCATTTCTTTGCCGGTTCCGCTTTCACCCAAAATCAGAGCGTTGACGTCTTGCGGGGCGACCTGGCCGATCAACTTGTAGACCTCTTGCATGGCCTGAGACCGACCGACAATTTGGTCGGCGGAGGTATCGCCGTCTGAATCGATACCGAACTGGGCCGGGGTGCGACTCATCAAGCTGACGTCGATGGCGTTTTGGACGGTGGTCAGTAACTTTTCGAACTCAACGGGTTTGAGTAGATATTCGAAGGCGCCCCGCTTCATCGCATCGATCGCGGTCTCGGTCGTCGAATACGCCGTGATGATGATCACGGGGACTCGGGCATCGAGTTCGTGGATGATGCTGAAGGCGTCCAACCCGGACATATCGGGCAACCGCACGTCCAAAATGACCGCATCGGGTTGATGTTCGCGGACGGCCGCGATGCCGCTTTCGGCGGTCGCAGCGGTCACCACTTCCAAGCTATCGGTTTCGAGACTTTTCTTGAGCGAGTAGCGGAGATTAGGTTCGTCATCAATGATGATTAATTTCGGCACCTTCGATTCCAATGCGGGAAAGGGTTAGCGATGTCCGTTGAAGCGGGGTTGCGAGACGGAGGATGGGAGCGGCAGGATCACCTTGACGACCGTGCCGCCTTCGGGGCGATCTTCGGCCAGCAACTGGCCGTCGTGTGCGTCGATGATGCGTTGGGAGATCGCCAAACCGAGCCCCAGACCTGGATCTTTGGTGCTGAAAAATGGTTCGAATATGCGGTCTCGGTCACGCTGGTCGGCGGGCATTCCGCAACCATCGTCGGCGACGCTCAAGCATACCCACTCGGTCAGCCGATTCGGCGGTGCGTGCGGAACATCGTCGCGGCCGATCCGTTCGACCGTAACGGTAATTCGGCCCTCTGTGGGCACCGCATCCAAGGCGTTGAGCAGCAAATTGAGTAATACCTGTCGCAACTGCATGGCGTCGCCGCGGACCTGAGCGGATGAGCAGGGAAGGTGACAGTCGATCTGAATGTCTCGTGTTTCGGCGCGGCTTGCGACCAGGTCCACGGTTTGACGCACGATCGGAGAAAGCTCGACGAGACAGAATTGTGGTTCCGAGGGCCGAGCGAAATCGAGGAACGTTTGCAGCAGACTATCGACCCGCGTGATCTCCTCATCGAGGACGGCGATGTCGGTGGCATTCAAGCCGCCCGAATCCGGGTTGCGTCTGGCGGATTGCACCAGGGTCTTCATGCACATCAACGGGTTGCGCAATTCGTGTGCCAGACCGGCCGCCAGTTTTCCGACCGCCGCCAACTGATCCGCCCGGACGATTTCTTGATGCCGTTGATGCAACTGTTCAACGACCGAACCGACGCGCGAGGAAACGGTCTCGAGCACCCGTTGCAGATCGCGCAGGCTGGGGTCCGCGGAGACTTCGACGGGTCCGACGACGGTTTCGAGCTTGCCCGCCACGTCACGGATCGGGACCGACAGCATGAACATCGTTCGGTTGATGGCTTGGGCGACACCGTAGCCGGCTTCCAGTCCGGCGATGGCACCACAGATACCCAAAAACACCATCACCATGGCCAGCTTCTGGGCCAGACGTTGGTTTTCTTGATTGCTCTGTTCCAGCTCCGACTCGTTGAACTTCAGGTAGTTGTGGGCGGCGACCAAGATTTGCTCGGAAAGCGTTTTCTCTTCCAACCGATCGACCACCTCGGACGAAATCGCCCTGTCCGGGTCATCGATCAACTGATGCAGTTGTTCAAAGTACTTTTCCAATCGTTGCTCAAGATCGGCGACGAATGCTCGCTCCTGGTCGGTCGCGGAAAGTTGACGCGCCTTGGACAGCCACGCGTTGGCCTTGTCCTGCTTTTCCGCCGCCCTGACGAGGTAGTTGCGATCCATCGTCAACAGAAAGCGATCCAGCTCATGTCGCATCTCACGAGCGATCAATTCCAATTCCTCGGCGCAGCGGATGCTGGCAACGTTGATGTCCAGCAGGCGTGAATTCTGTTTCTGGATTTCAATGACGTACCACGCACCCGAAATGCCCAAACACAACAGGATGCATCCGGTGATGGGCAGAAAGCAACCAATCTTGTCGCGCAACTTCATGGAATCGGTCTCGTGAGGTGCATGGAATTCAGCCAGATCATCGGGAATTCGAGCGCAGTCGGTTGGCTGTGTGACGTCGATGGAGTGGCTGAAGAAAAACCCGCAAGGGTTGTTCCTGCTGTACGCGCGACACGTCCGATCGCCTGTTGGCAAACGCTGTGCCCGGGAAGCGCTGGATCGTTTGTTTGCGACGCTTTTTTGGTGCCGAATCGTTTGGGGCAACGCTGTGAAGCATTTTTCCTGTGGTTCTTAAGGTGTTAGCGGCAGGGCGCCAGCCCTCCGGTTCCGCATCTATGCCCAAACACCGGAGGGCTCGCGCCCTACCGCTAAAAAATGCCTCACAACGTTGCGGTTGGGGGTTTCCGAGCCATGGGTCTCCGAGCACCCACCGCGACCCGATTGCGTTTCCTGGCTCGTCTTGTCTGGCGAGCGGTTCAGCGAGCAGTTCAGCGAGCAGTGCAACCGGCCGGTGTATCCAGCCCGTGCAGCCGGCCGGTGGCGAAAACCAGTCAGCGCGACTGAAATTCGACAGTCTGAACAAACATTAGACCGATTCCGCGCTGCGATCGGCTCGGAAATCGACGATCGGTCTGCACGTGGGACGGAATTCCAGTAGGATTGCAAGGGTATTCCAGGGTGCCTTCGGACCGGCCCGAGCGAGTCGGCCCGACCTTTGCTTTGCGAAGGTCCGCTTGGCCGTGCGCACGTCGCACGATTGCGCGAAGGATTCGTTTCAAGATCGATGGAGAACAACTGGACGATGGATGACTCATCCAATTCGATACTCGCACCGACCAATCTTCTCCGTGACTTCACGGCGTCCATTGTGGTGTTTCTGGTGGCACTTCCGTTGTGCCTGGGGATCGCGCTGGCGTCCGGTGCACCGTTGTTTTCCGGTCTGATCGCTGGGATCGTTGGCGGGATCGTGGTCGGATCGCTGAGCGGATCGCACACCAGCGTCAGCGGGCCGGCGGCCGGTTTGACGGCGGTGGTGTCGACGCAGATCGCGAATCTGGGCAGCTTCGATGCGTTCTTGCTCGCGGTCGTCGTCGGCGGCTTGATCCAAATCGGGTTGGGCATCGCCAAGGCGGGGGCACTCTCCGCGTTTTTCCCCTCGAGCGTGATCAAGGGGCTATTGGCTGCGATCGGGGTGATCCTGATCTTGAAACAGATCCCCCACCTGTTCGGTCACGATACTGATCCGGAAGGGGAAATGTCATTCTCGCAGCCGGATGAGCAAAACACGTTCTCAGAACTTTACACGCTGATCACCGGCGATTTGCACTTCGGTGCCGCCGTGGTCGGACTCCTCTCGCTCGGCCTGCTGTTGTTTTGGGATCGGACGAAACCGCTGAAGAACTCAATCATCCCGGGTCCGTTGGTGGTGGTGTTGGTCGGCGTCGCACTCCAAGCTCTGTTTGCCGGGTTCGGCGACGCCTGGGCGATCGGCGTGACGCACTTGGTCCAAATTCCGGTGGCGGAAAGCTTCACGGAGTTCGGCAGTTTTTTGCGGATGCCCGATTTCTCCCAATGGGCCAACCCCGCGGTCTACATCGGCGGGATCACGATCGCCATCGTCGCCTCACTGGAATCGTTGCTGAACTTAGAAGCAACCGACAAGCTCGACACGCAACGCCGTAGTTCTCCGCCCAGTCGCGAGCTTCTGGCGCAAGGGGTCGGCAACGTCGCGGCCGGGTTGATCGGTGGGATTCCGGTGACGTCGGTGATCATCCGCAGTAGCGTGAACGTCAACTCGGGAGCCAAATCGAAGTTGTCGACGATTTTCCACGGCGTCTTGCTGTTGGTTTGCGTCGGTCTGTTCCCGGTCTATCTGAACATGATCCCGCTGAGCGCGTTGGCGGCGATTCTGTTGGTGACGGGATTCAAACTCGCCAGCCCGCAATTGTTCGCGCAGATGTGGAAGGAGGGTCGTTATCAATTCATCCCGTTCATCTCGACGGTCTTGGCCATCGTGTTGACGGACTTGCTGATCGGCATTCTGATCGGATTGATGATCAGTGTGTTATTCATCCTCAACAGCAACCTGCGTCGCCCGATCCGCCGGGTGGTCGAGACCCATCTCGATGGCGACATCATTCACATCGAATTGGCCGATCAAGTCAGCTTTTTAAACCGTGCCGCGTTGGACAAATTGTTTACCAGTTCGGCCCGCGGGACCAAGCTGTTGATCGACGCTTCGGGTTCGGATTACATCGACCCCGATATTCTGAGTCTGATTCGTGATTTCAAAAACGACATCGGACCCGCCCGCGGTGTCAGCGTCAGCCTGCGCGGATTTCGAGAGAAGTATGAACTTCACGATGACATCCAGTTCGCGGACTATTCGACACGAGAGCTTCAAAGTCGCATCACGCCGGATCAGGTGCTAAAGATTTTGCGTGACGGCAACGAGCGTTTCCGCAGTGGACACCGCATCACTCGCGATTTCGGTCGTCAGGTGGGGGCGACGGCGACGGGTCAAAGCCCGCTGGCCGTGGTGCTCAGCTGCATCGACTCGCGCGTTCCCGCCGAACTGGTGTTTGATCTCGGCATCGGCGACATCTTTAGCGTGCGGGTGGCCGGCAACATCATCGGCACCAAGTCTTTGGGGAGCATGGAATATGGCGTCGCGGTCGCCGGCGCGAAACTGGTCGTCGTGCTCGGCCATACCCGCTGCGGCGCGGTCACGTCGTCGGTGGAGCTGTTTGAAGATGGAACGGATGTCGAGCAGGCCAGTGGTTGCGGCCACCTGCACTCCATCGTGTCGGAGATCCAGCAAGTGATCGATCCCGACGAGTGTCGTGGCATCAGCAGCATGACGCCGGAGGCCAAGGACGCCTGTATCGACTCGGTTGCGCGGAAAAACGTGCAACGCACGGTCCGCGAGATCATGGACCGCAGCCAGGCCATCCGCCAAGCGGTCGAAACCGGCGAAGCGATGGTCGTCGGTGCGCTTTATGATGTAAAAACGGGCGAAATTGATTTCATGACGGATCATACGGTCAACTCGCAAGCCTCACATCAAGCAAACGTGTAGCGGCAATATCGACGCCTCATCCCGGGCTGTCGTCTCGCCCTGAAGTGGTTTTGAGCAGTTGCGTCGCAATCGAGATCATGGTGGGGCGCAGGAGGCTGGATGCATACCAACGAAATCTTGACGAGCTTCACGCTGGCCGCTGCGCTGGGCGTGTGCCTGTTCACGGTGGCGTCCTACTTGCGGACCTCCCCGATCGTGCTGTTGCTCCTCGGCGGGATCATGGCCGGTCCCGAAGTGTTGGGGCTGGTCGATCCCAGTGCACTCGGTGACGGACTTCGGACGATCGTGTCACTGGCCGTGGCGATCATCCTATTCGAAGGCGGTTTGACGCTCGACTTGCGCGGGTACCGGACCGTCAGTCAGGAAATCTGCCGCGTCTTGACGATCGGTGTGCTGGTCACCTGGATCGGAACGGCGGTCCTGTTGCGATTGATCTTTGGATTTGACATCGCCTTCTGCGTGCTCGCGGCCAGCCTGGTGATCGTGACCGGGCCCACCGTGATCGGCCCGCTGCTGCATCGGATCCGGGTGCAGTCCAAACTGCATCACATCCTTCACTGGGAGGGCGTTCTGATCGATCCGATCGGCGTGTTCCTGGCGTTGTTGAGTTTCGAATTCTATGTGAGTACCGATGGCACGCAGCAATTGGTCGTCAAAGACTTTGTGTTGCGGTTTGCCGTCGGAGTGGTGTTCGGGGTTGCGTTCGGTTTCCTGATGGACTTTCTGCTGCGACGCCAATGGATCGGCAAAGGGCAAACCAACATCTTCGTCCTCGCGATGGCGATGTTGAACTTTGCCATGGCCGATCTGGCGATCGGTGAAAGCGGATTGCTGAGCGTGACGGTCGCCGGTCTGGTCCTCGGCAGCCGCAAGACGCCACAGTTGCGTGAGATCGTCAGTTACAAGATCGAGCTGAAAGACTTTGCGATCGGGCTGTTGTTCGTTTTGTTGGCGGCCAATTTGGAACTGCGTGCGTTCGTCGCATTCGGCTGGAATCTGATACTCGCCGTCGTCGGGATCATGCTACTCGTCAGGCCGCTCAACATCTTTCTGTCGACGAGTCAAAGCGTGCTGACGTTGAAAGAGAAACTGTTTCTGTGTTGGATCGCCCCCCGCGGGATCGTGGCCGCCTCGATGGCGTCGCTCTTCGCGCTGGAATTGCGTCGGCGGGGGATCGAAAACGCGGTCTTTCTCGAGTCCTTTACGTATTCGGTCATCGCCGGAACCGTCGTGGTGCAAGGGTTCACGGCCGGATCGGTCGGACGTTGGCTGGGTGTTGTCCGTCCGGTGCCGACCGGGTGGATCATCGTCGGGGCGCATGCACTGGGGCGTGAAGTCGCAAAGTTCTTTACCCGACACGGCGTGGATGTCGTGTTGATCGACACCAACGCCCGTGAGGTGCGGGCGGCCGAACGCGACGGATTGGTCGCCATCAACGAAGACGCGATGCAAGTGACACCGGAAAAGTATGCCGCGTTCTATCGATGCGGGAATCTGCTGGCACTGACCGCCAACGCAGATCTCAACCGGATGTTGTGTCGCCGCTGGTCCGAATTACTGGAAGAGGCAACGTTGTTTCGCTGGGAGAAGTCCGGCTATCAAACCGCGAACAACGAACACCTGTTGGTCGGCCAACGGGTTTGGACTGAATTGCCACTGAACCATTGGATGCACCCCAACAGCGAACCACCACCGCTGGATATTCGGCTGCGCGCGACGGATGCGTTGCCGGAACCCGAGAACGTCTTGATGACGGTGCGTGATGGCAGGGTGGTGCCCGGAGACGCTCGCGAGCTGGATGACGACGACGTCGAATGGCTGGTGTACGATCCCCGAGGGGAACAAGAAACGAGTGTCCTGCCACTCACCCGGGAGAACGTCATCTTCTCCGCGCAAACCGATCTCCGCGAACTCTATCGTGAGATGCTGTACCACCTGCGAAATCAGCTTCCCGGCATCGACCCGGAGCAGATGCTGGTCGAGATCTGGCGCCGCGAGGAGGACTACACCAGCCTGCTCGGCCATGGGATCGCGTTGCCGCACACCTGGTCCACTGCCGTGGATCATGCGACGTTGATGGTCGCGCGTCCGACGAGTCCATTGTTCTGTCCGCTGACCGAGTTGCCGATCGAAATCGTGTTCATGTTGCTCAGTCCCGCCGGCCAGCCCGACGAACACCTGGCCAGTCTCTCCTACATCGCGCGGCTGATTGGTACCGAATCGCAGCGGGAACGCATTCTGGCCGCCGGCGACCCCGCCGAGTTGCATCGGCTGATCGTCCGCAGCTGAGTCAATGCTTGACTCACCCTGTCGCGAACGGCTGTGCTAATCCACCCAGCCCAAGACGTCGCGATTAATACACCAACGGGGCGGCGATGCTTTTGGGTCAACACCCAGAATCCAATAATCGTAGAGTTGCTGTACCGTTCCGTTGAGTTTTTTTAGTTTCAGCCAACCGCTCATGAATTCTTCGAATCGAGATTCTTCGGGAACAAAGTATGTCAAAGACGAGCGGGCGTCCCATCCTTCCGGTTTAGCGACCGAATAGTGCGGGTACTTCAGGGTCCAAGCGGAACCTTGCTCGGCGCTGGTCATCAAGATATCGGCGACCGGTGGCCGGCTCTCGAAGAACTCGCTCTCGTTGACGAGCGTGACGATTTTTACGTTGCCCATCAGTCCCAGCCGCTTGACAGCTCCCGCCCCCGTTCCCAAACCCTGATCGATACTGGTCAACTCGGATTGGATACTCCCAGCGACGATGCCGACCCGCAGTGGGTCGCGGCCCGAAAGTTCCTTCGCCATCCGGCGCAGGGAACTGAATTGCCCGCGGCGACTATCAGGAACAATCATGGCGCGAGTGACCTCCATGTAAGATTCCATGTCGGGCAACTCTCTGGCCCGCTTGATTGTTCCTTCCAGCCCCGACATCGCGACGTCAAAGTGGTCGCCGCGTAGAGGCTCGATGATGTCTCCGGAAAACGGAACGAATTCGATGCTCACCTCCAAGTCGCGCGCCAGTTGATGTGCCATATCGATATCGAATCCGACCAGTCGACGGTCTTCGTTGAAGTAGGCAAACGGCATTCTGTCCGTGTCGACGCCGATCCGAATCAGGCCGCGACGGGAGATGCGATCCATGCGATCCTCACCCTCGAGGAGCGGAACCGGAGCGGGTTCCGAGCGTTCCAGGATCTTCGCCGGCACGGGCGTCCCCAACAGCTGGCGCGCGGTCACCAACCTCTCACGACTGTATCTGTCTTGGAACGAACGGATCAGATAAGTTCGAATTGACACCACGGTCACGGCGAGGACGATCGCCGTCGTCAATCCACGTGTCAGCGATCGCGTCAGGTCGAGCCTTGCCGTGCCTGACAGGTAGCATGCCGTCAGGATCGCGAAGGTGAACAAATGCATGACTTTCATGAGATCGCCGAAACGACCAGCGATCGCTCCGACGGCTAGAAACAGATTAAAAACATCAGCCGGTATCTCTGCCAGGTCCAACAACAACGGGATTGTCACGATCGGTTTCGCGAACGCACCGACAAATCCCGTGCCAAGTAACTGCGGCACGACGGAGTAATCGATTTGCATCCCGTAGAACCAAGCCGCGAAAGGCAGAAAGACGATACTCACGATGCGTCCGATGTCTGGAAATGGATACGCCAGCTGGACGCTGAAGTCCGGCGTGTGAGAAGTGTCTGCCAAAGCCAGTCGATGCTTCTCCATCAACTGCTTCACCGATTCGATAATCATCGGCAGCACGACAAACGTATTTCCGATCACGAACGCCGTGAGCATTGCGTCACGCGAGGCGGCCAAGACCTCACGCTGTGAGAACGGAGTCAGACATGCGATCAGTGCTGGCAGAATCCAGAGGCTCAGCAAAAGCGCCGCCGCGCCGTAGACCAAGAGGTATCCCTGCAGCAGCGCGAATTGTTCCAAGGAAATTGTGCCGGCCGTGTGTCCGACAACGGCGAAAATCCCGATCGGCGTCGTGCGCACGATTAACTTGTTCAGTCGACTGAATCCCTCGATCAGTACATCCACTTTCTCCAACAATACTTCCTTGTTGCTGATCGGGACGATCGCAATGCCCAATCCGATCGAGAACACCACGACCGCGGGCACAAGATTATGGGTCAGCGACCAAAAGGGGTTCGAGGGAATGAATAGCCGCAGCCAATCAGGATTTGCCGGCTTTTCCACGATGCTTGCCGTGTAAAAAGAGCCGCCATCCCACGCCGGAAATGAGAAACGCATCACGATCAGCGTCAACAATCCAACGACCCAAAGCAGAGCCATCGTGAGAAACGAGACCCGGACAAGCCGGCCGCCTTGGCCGGCAGAGAGGCGGCCGATGTTGCAGGTCAGGGCAAGCCCGATGTACGGCAGAACCGTCATTTGAAGAAGCCCGACGTAGACGTCGCCAATCCACTTGATTCCGGCGCCGTCCTCGCCAAAAAACAATCCCCAGGCCAGCCCGAGCACCAGTCCGGCCGAAATCAGCACGGTCAGACTCGGCCGTTTCATTGCGCGTTGATAATTTGTCTCGTTCACCTTTTCTCCAATCTTCACGTCACGAACCGCTAATGCGTTTCGTCAGGGTGCTGCATTTTGCCACAGGCCCCCGTTTTCATGGATTCCTGATCAATCGGATTCACGATCGGGGGAACCTCCAAACGCACGGTTGCCCATTGGTTATAATCCGTCTCTCTTCGCGTCAGGCGAAAATGATTGTGTGATGCACGATCTACTCGTAATTGACAATCTATTCCTAATTGACAAGGTCCACCGATGCTGCAGGCTTCCAGGTTGATCATGACTTCCGTCATGGTTGCGATACTGTCGTTCACGAGTTTCACCCACGCCGCCGACAAACCGAATATCTTGGTGATTTGGGGCGACGATGTCGGCTGGAACAATCCCAGTTGCTACAACAGCGGCATGATGGGTTACCAAACGCCCAACATCGATCGGATCGCCCGAGAAGGCGTGCGGATGACCGACTGGTATGGACAAAACAGTTGCACCGCCGGCCGTTCGACGTTCATCACCGGGCAAAGTGGATTCCGGACCGGATTGTTAAAGGTCGGTTTGCCGGGTGCCAAGGAAGGGATGTCGACATTGGATCCGACCATCGCCGGCTTGCTGAAGAACCACGGCTACATGACCGCGCAGTACGGCAAGAACCACTTGGGTGACCGCGATGAGCACCTGCCGTCCAATCATGGGTTCGACGAGTTTTATGGAAACCTGTATCACTTGAACGCCGAACAAGAACCGGAACATCCGGATTATCCAAAGGATCCCGAGTTTAAAAAGAAGTTCGGTCCACGCGGCGTGATCAAGTCCAGTGCCGACGGCAGGATCGAAGACACCGGTCCGTTGACCATCAAACGGATGGAAACGGTCGACGAAGAAGTCACTGCGGGTGCACTGGATTTCATGGAACGCGCCAAGAAAGCAGACAAGCCATTCTTTCTGTGGTGGAATTCAACCCGGATGCACGTCTGGACGCACCTGAAGAAGGAATCCGAGGGAAAAACGGGACTGGGCGTCTATGCCGACGGTATGGTGGAACATGACGGTCACGTCGGGCAAGTGCTCGACAAGCTTGACGAACTCGGGTTAACCGAAAACACGCTGGTGATGTATTCGACCGACAACGGTGCGGAGTGTTTTACCTGGCCGGATGGTGGCACCACACCGTTTCGCAATGAAAAGAATTCCAACTGGGAAGGCGCCTACCGCGTCCCCTGTGTGATGCGATGGCCCGGCAAAATCAAGCCGGGGACGATCAACAACAACATCTGTTCGCATGAAGACATGCTGCCGACCATTCTGGCTGCCGCCGGCGAGCCGGATGTCAAAGAAAAACTGTTGAAGGGTCACCAAGCAATCGGCCGAACCTACAAGGTTCACCTGGACGGTTACAACCTGTTGCCCGGACTGACCGGCGAGGTCGAAGAGTGGCCGCGGAAAGAGTTCTTCTACTGGACCGATGGTGGCAGTCTGTGTGCGCTGCGGTACGGTCGATGGAAGATGGTCTTCCAAGAACAGCGGGCGCACGGTTTTGACGTCTGGCAAGAACCCTTCGTCACGCTGCGATTGCCGAAATTGTTTTGCCTCCGCACCGACCCGTTTGAGCGGGCCGACCACGAGGCGTACCAGTACGATGGCTGGCGATTCGATCGCGCTTTCGCTTTCGTCCCGGCACAAACCTTTGTCGCCAAACACTTGGAATCGTACAAGGAATTCCCGCCGCGTCAAAAGCCCGGCAGCTTCGCTCTCGATGACGTGCTGAACGCCTTGCAAGAAGGCTCAGGGCCAAACAACTGAGTGCGGATCCCTTGAAGCGATGCCAAATGACATGACGACAAGAGAAGCGTTTCTTCAAGTCTCTGAATCAATGAAGGCTGCGATCATCGGGCAGGAGACGGTCGTGCAACGGTTGATCATCGCACTGTTGGCCAACGGCAACGTGCTGATGGAAGGGTTGCCGGGCACCGCCAAGACACGGTCGATCAAAACGTTGTCGACGCTGATTCAAAGCGACTTTCGTCGCGTCCAATTCACGCCTGATCTGCTGCCGTCGGACGTCACCGGATCGGAAATTTATCGCGAGCAGAACGGTACCTTTGAATTTCAACCGGGTCCCATTTTCGGAAACCTGATTTTGGCCGACGAAATCAATCGAGCGCCGGCAAAGGTTCAAGCCGCTCTCCTTGAAGCGATGGAAGAACGTCAAGTCACGGTGGCCGGAACGACCCATCCCTTGCCCCCGCTGTTCTTGGTGCTCGCTACCCAAAATCCGATCGAACAGGAGGGGACCTATCCGCTGCCGGAAGCCCAGATGGATCGATTCCTGATGTACGTGAAAGTACCGTACCCGCCTGCCGCCAACGAATTGGCGATTTTGAAATTGGTTCGATCGGAAAATGTCGGTGATTCACCAGCGACGCCCGAATCCATTTCACAAGACACGGTGTTTGCAGCTCGCCGCGAAGTCAACGCGGTGCACGTGTCCGAGACGGCGGCCCGTTACATCGTCGATCTTGTGATCGCAACTCGCCAGCCGGAGCAATACGACCAACAGCTCGCCGATTGGATTGACGTCGGCGCCAGTCCACGCGGAACGATCGCACTCGATGCCGCGGCGCGCGCCCACGCGTGGCTCCGCGGTCAGGATTATGTGTCACCCGAAGACGTCCAGTCGGTCGCGCCGGCCTGCTTATCCCATCGTGTTCATCTGTCCTACGAAGCCGAAGCCGAAGGCAAGTCACGCGAGGAGATCATCGACGCAATCTTGGAACGAGTCGCCGTGGGGTAACGTGGAGCACGAGGACATGATTCACCCCACACTCGAACAACTGGTACGTCTGCAATTTGACGCACGCGAGTTTTCCTTGCTGCCCCGGCAACCGGTGCACAGTCTGCTGAGCGGGCGGCATGCATCGCGGTTACGGGGCCGTGGGCTGACCTTCGAGGAACTGCGTGATTACCGCCCCGGTGATGACATCCGCACGATGGATTGGAAAGCGACCGCCCGACTGCGAAAACCGCACGTGCGAGTGTACACCGAAGAACGCGAGCGGCCGGTGTTGCTGGTCGTGGACCAACGCGTGAGCATGTTTTTTGGCAGCGCGCGAACGACCAAAGCGACGACCGCGGCCGAGCTGGTTGCGTTGTCCGCCTGGAGGACACTTGACGCCGGCGATCGCGTCGGCGCCATCGTCTTTGACGACGACGAGATCGTCGAAATCAAACCGCAGCGCAGTCGTCAAAACGTATTGCGAATCCTCCACGAAATCGTACGGATCAACGGCCAACTCACCGCGGAGCGTGTTTCAAATCCGTCGATGCTCAATGAAGCGCTGCGGCGTGCATCGAACGTTGCCAAGCACGACCATTTAGTGGTGCTGGTCACAGACTATGAAGGTGACGATCCATCCACACATCGATTCGCGACGCGATTGGCGGCTCACAACGACGTACTCGCCGCGCTCGTCTATGACCCTCTCGGTGCTGACCTAAACGCCGGTTCTGGTTTTCCGGCGAGCGACGGCCGGCGGCGACTATCGATAGCGCCCGGCAATCGCTTTGCCGAGCGTTATCGTGACCAGTTTCAACGTCGCTGTGACCACTTGCGGGAGCGATTGGCATCGATTCGCATACCGATCCTTCCGATCTGCACGCATGACGCAGTGGTCGACCAGGTGTTGGCCGCGTTTGGGAGGCGGCGATGAACTCAGACGCGACGAGCCTGGATCACTTGCGTGACATTGCCGAGCCGGTCGCCGTCTCGTGGTGGCCGCCGGCGGTCGGGTGGTGGGTGTTGCTGGGGGCGGCGTTGATCGGCGTAGCGATCTACACGATTGACGCGATCCGCGACTGGCGATCGAACGTGTATCGCCGAATTGCCATCAAGGAAGTCGAAGCGGCGGTCGACAGCGCCGCGATTTCACAAGTTTTGAAACGCACGGCACTGGTGGCGTTCCCACGCACCGAAGTGGCTCGCCTGTCGGGCGCCCGCTGGTGTCAATGGCTCGCCGACACGTCGGGGCTCTCGCTGACACGGGAAATATCGGAGTGCCTGACGACCGGTGTTTTCCGATCGCAGCGGTCCGACGGCGAATCAGAACTCCGACCGTTTGCGATCGCGTGGATCAAACGCCACGGGCGGCCCCTGGAACAACGCGACGGATCAGCATGATGTTGGGATTCGCCCATCCATGGCTCTTGCTTTTGCTGCCGTTGCCGTTGGCGGTGCGTTGGTTTGTCCCTCCGCGCAGCAGATCGAGTCCGGCGGTGCGTGTTCCGTTTTTGACGCGACTCGCTGCTGCACAGGGTCAGTCAGGTGAGAGTTCGAAACCGGAACAGCGAGCAAGTTACCTGTTGAAAGGATCTGTCTGGACTCTGATCGTCGTCGCGTCGGCCAGGCCTCAGGTGTTGGAACCACCGATCGAGCGATCCATTGCGACGCGGGATCTGTTGATGCTGGTCGATCTGTCCGGTTCGATGCAGCAGCAGGACTTTACGAATGCCGACGACGAAACGGTGGATCGACTCACGGCGGTGAAAGAGGTGCTCGGTGATTTCTTGGTGCGTCGCCAAGGCGATCGGGTCGCGTTGGTTGTGTTCGGGAACTCGCCGTTTCTGCAGGTGCCATTTAGCACGGACCTGGAATTGTCCAGACGACTGTTAGAGGAAACCGATGTCGGGATGGCGGGTCCGAGAACCGCGCTCGGGGATGCAATCGGTTTGGGGATCGAATTGTTCAAACACAGCGACGCTCCCGCCAAGACGATGATCGCGTTGACCGACGGCAACGACAATGCCAGCTCGGTGCCGCCGACTGAAGCCGCCCGCATCGCTCGTGATCGCAAGATCACGATCCACACCATTGCGATGGGTGACCCCTCCACCGTCGGTGAAGAGAAAATCGACGAAGACGAATTGCGTTCGGTTGCCGAAACGACGAACGGCGAGATGTTCTTGGCACTCAATCGTGCCGAACTTTCAACTGTCTATCAGCGACTCGATGAGATCGAAACGCGTGAGGTGAAAACGGCGCGGCATCAACCCCGACGTGACGTGTATTACGTGTTCGTCGCCGCCGCGCTGCTGTTGTCGTTGTCGACGTGTGCGTGGGGAATACTGGTCGGTCGAATCAAACATGCGGCGACCCACTCGGCGACTCGGCTGCGGGTCAATCCACGCACCTTTGAGCTGGAGGTGATCGAGACATGATCGAATTCAGCCATTTCCACTTCATTCGGCCGGCCTGGTTGGTGTTGATACCCGTCGCCCTCGCGCTGTGGTCGGTCCGGCGGGCCGCGGGTGATCCGCTCCGCGGTTGGCGCGGGATCATGCAACCCGAACTGCTCGACGCCCTGACGGTGGGACAGGGAAATCGGTCTCAAAGGCTCTCTCGCGAAACGACCGTGCTGGTCGCCTGGTTGCTGGCAGTGATTGCGGTCGCGGGGCCAACCTGGAAGCCGGAGCCGTCCCCGTTCGTCGATGAACCGCTGCCGGTGATGGTTGTGTTGAAGGCCAGTGAATCGATGAACCAGACGGATCTGATGCCGACCCGAATGGAACGGGCCCGGTTGAAGGTCGCTGACTTTGGAAGACGGCGAACGGCACAACCACTCGGTCTGATCGCCTACGCCGGATCGCCGCATCTGGTGCTTCCGCCCACCCGCGACACCACGGTTGTTGCGGGCATGGCTGCCGAGATCGGGCCGGAGATCATGCCCAAGCCGGGTGACGATCTGGCGGCGGCGTTGACGCTTGCCGACAACACGCTCGGCGCGGGTCGCGGAGTGGTCCTTGTGTTCGCCGATACGGTGGCGGAAAACTCATCGACGATCGCCGACTTTCGCGAGCAATGTAAGCGGCCGGTTTTCATCTTGGCGATTGCTCGCAGCGACTCGCCAGAGTGGGACGCATTGAACGAAGCCGCCAGATCACTCGATGCGGCGATCAGCCTGATCACGTCCGATTCCAGCGATATTGATCGACTTGTTCGTCAAACCACGAGCGCGTCCGGTTCCCTCGCAACCCTGGAGGACGGAGCCCGCTGGGAAGAAGCAGGCTGGTGGCTGGTGCCGGTTTTGGCGGCGATCGTCTTAGGAACGTTTCGTCGCGAGATCGGAAGTTCCCCGCAGGAGCAAGCGTGATGAAGTTCTTGACTGTTGTTGCCGTTGTCGGCACGCTCACCTGGACCGGCCTCTGGTTCACGGCGGACCAACAAGGGCAACGATTGATGAATCGTGGTCAGTTCGAAGCGGCAGCGCGGACGTTTCGCGATCCGATGCGAATCGGTGTGGCTTGGTATCGTGCCGGAGAGTTTGAAAAGGCCGAACAGGCTTTTGCCCGAGTCGGTTCGGCGGAGTCGGAATTCAACCGCGGTAATTGTCTGATCCTGCGAGGCAAATACGACGCCGCGGTTGAACGATTTGATCGTGCCTTGGAACATCGCCCCGGCTGGTCCGACGCAACGATCAATCGTGATCTCGCGGTCGCCCGAGCGGACAGGATCCGCCAGGAAGGTGGTGAGATGGGAGACCAAAAGCTGGGCGCCGACGAAATCGTCTTCGACAAAAATAAATCGTCGGAAGGTGAAAACACGGAAAGTAAAGCAGCGCAGCCGCTCAGTGATTCGGCGATGCAAGAATTGTGGTTGCGACGTGTGCAAACAAAACCACGAGACTTCCTCAAGGCAAAGTTCGCGTACCAACTTGCCCAGGAGGAGCGATGAGTCAGTGCAGAACGGATCGGCAACTCCCGGGCGACCCCAGTAGGACGAATCTGCAATCCGTCCTGCTTGCGTGCTTATTTTGGTGGTGTTCGGCTTCGGCAAGCGTCGCAGCCGCCGAGCCGGTCATGGCACAACTCGCGGAGGATTCGGCGTGGACGGGCGAAGCGGTTTCCCTGGTCATCACACTCTATTCACCCGGACCATTCTCGGGGACGGCGGCATTCGATCTGCCCGAGCTGCCGCAGACGGTGTTGATGCGGGGCGGAAGCCCGTTGGTCGGCAGCGAGTCGATCGATGGCGAAACGCTCTTCACCCAGCGACATGAGCTGACCGTCTACACCCAGCGCAGCGGCACGATCGAGATTCCTGCGTTCCGGGTCCGGTTCTCGGGAAAGAAAACCTTCACCTCATCGGCCGAACCGATCGAAGGGGTCACGCCCCGGTTGACCTTTGAATCCAAGCGGCCTCCCGGCACCGACCGGCTGGGCTTCGTTTTGACCGCATCGAGTATGCAAGTCACTCAGAGCTGGTCGCCCGACGCGGTCGACACGTTGTCTGCCGGTGACGTGATCGAGCGCCGGATCAAGCGAATCGCAACCGGCACGACGGCGATGATGATCGCGCCGATCTCAAGCGTCGCGCCAGAAGGCGTCCGCGTTTACGACGCCGACCCGGTGGTGCAAGATCGCAGCGAACGAGGCGATTCCTCGGCCGAACGGAGCGACACCGTGAAATACCAGTTTGAACGCCCCGGTACCTTTACCCTCGCCGACACGACGATCGTGTGGTGGGATGCCGACGCTGGCGAACTGAAGCGAGAGATTTTGGACGGAAAGACAATCCGCGTCGTGGGAAATCATGACGCGTCGCAAGCGCGTCTCGAACCGGGACGCCAATCGAATCTGACAGGTTTGTACATGACGTCTGCGGTCACGCTTTGCATCGGCATCGCGCTGATGTGGAAATGGATTCCGACTTGGACCGTACCGCGCGGGCATCCCGAGGCGGTTGCGGCGGAACGACTGTTGGCAGCCTGTCGCGACAACGATGCGAACCGAGCGTACGCGGCGCTCTTGCGGTGGAAACGCATGGTATCTTCCGGAGCAATCGACCAGCATCAGCAGGAAGTGATCGACGGCACATCATTTTCTCGTGAACAGGAGCGTTTAGCGCGGCGACTGTTTGGTGAAGACGAGTCAGCGGACCCCTGGACGGGCAAGCAGCTGGCGTCGGCTTTCACCCAAACCCGTCGCGCACTTGTGGATCAACGGCACGGAGGGATTCCGTTGCGTTCGCCACTTCCAGCACTCAATCCATTCGACTCAAATCAACGACAGTTACGATGACTTATTTTCGATCAGGTGTCAGTATCAGCATGAACAAGCGACGTCGTCTCACGGCAATCGTTCCGGTAACCGCCCTGTTGATCGGGTGGATGACACCGGTCGGGGCTCAGGATCTAACATCTTGGAACGACACGGAGACGAAATCCGCGATCGTTGCCTTCGTCGATCGTGTGACCAGCGAAGGCGGCGCGGACTTTGTTCCGCCAGACGAACGGATCGCGGTCTTCGACAACGATGGGACGCTGTGGAGTGAAAAGCCCTACTATTTCCAGTTGGCGTTTGCGTTTGACCGGATCAAATCGCAAGCAGCAGAGCATCCTGAATGGAACGACAACCCCATTTTAAAAGCTGCGATCGACGGTGATTTGAAAACCGTGATGGCCGGTGGCGAACACGCACTGCTGGAAATCGTGATGGCCACCCACGCCGGCATGACGACCGACCAATTCGAACGCACGGTGGAACAGTGGATCGACACCGCTCGGCACCCACAGACCGGGATGCGATACACAGACATGGTGTTTCAGCCGATGTTGGAGCTGATGCAATACTTGCGGGCACACCAATTCGAAACCTGGATTGTTTCCGGAGGCGGGATCGAATTCATGCGGCCCTGGTCCCAACGCGTTTATGGTGTTCCGCCCCAGCAAGTGATCGGATCGAGCATTGAACTCACCTATGAAGTGCGCGAGGGTGTTCCGGTGCTCGTGCGTCTTCCCGAGATCAACTTCATCGATGACAAAGCGGGCAAGCCGGTCGGCATTCACCGATTCATCGGACGTCGTCCGATCGCGGCCTTTGGCAACTCCGATGGAGACTTACAGATGCTGCAGTGGACGACTGCGGGAAAGGGCGCGAGGTTTGGATTGATCGTTCACCACACCGATCAGCAGCGCGAGTACGCTTATGACCGCGAATCGTCTGTAGGGCGTCTGGACAAGGGATTCGCCGAAGCCGCCGATCGCGGTTGGACCATCGTGGATATCAAAAAAGATTGGTCGCAGGTCTATCCGCAACCGAATGCCGAGGCCACATCGTCGCGGTCATCGGCCCCGCACCATTACTTTGCCAAAGATCAGCACGACCATCGAGCCGATTGGGGCTACAGCGGTGCCCTTGGCCCCCGGTTTTGGGGCCAGCTGGACCCGAGTTATCGGCTCGCTGAAACGGGTCAGAAACAATCGCCCATCGATATCGATTCGCGACGCGCCCAAACCGCTGACCTGCCGGAACTCCTGTTCGACTACCAGACCGAGCGGATTGTTTCCTGGAACAACGGTCATACGATTCAACACAACGAATCACCGGGCAGCTTCCTCAATGTGGGCGACAAACGATACGCCCTGGAACAATTTCATGTGCACGTCCCCAGCGAGCATACGATCGATGGAAAGCGATTCGACATGGAAATCCATTTCGTTCACAAATCCGAATCCGGCGACGTGGCGGTGGTTGCCGTGTTGGCACGGGGTGACAAGCAGAGTGAGGCGTCGATTCCTGTTTATGAAGTCCCCAGTCAAACGGGTGAGATGGTGGCCTATCGAGGACGCAGGAATCCGACCGAGTTTCTGCCCACGTCTCGTGAGTTTTTCTCTTACGACGGTTCGTTTACCACACCGCCTTGCACCGAAGGGGTCAAATGGTTCGTCATGAAGAATCCGATTCACGTGCGACCGAAATTGATTCATACGTTTCAGTCGATTTTGCAGTCGAACAATCGCCCGGTGCAAGCTCAACACGGTCGTGAGATCCAGCGTTCGTTTTGAGAGGCTGGCAGGCCCACAATCAGTGTTTCCGGCAAACTGGCTGGTAATCCGCAAACTCTGCCGGTTCCGGTCAGGTCGAACCTCTTTCGCCATGTTGCGGATTCTGACGATTGTGGTCGATATCCGAAAAAGTCGTTTTGTTCTGTTTTCGAGCATGAGTCTGCTATGCGATTCCTCGCCGCAATCACGATCCACATCGCGTTGGGTCTGTTCGTCCAGCAAAGCGGCGCTCAATCCAGCAACGCCCAATCCAGCAACGCCACGGCGATTGATCCGTCGCTCGGGCTGATTGAAGCGAAACCCGTCTCATGCCGATGTGAATCCGATCCCTGCCGCTGTGGTGTCGACGCGTCGGTGCCCTTTGCCATGGACCAGATCGATTTCTCTTGGTTGGATCGCGTCAAGGTGGGTTACGATCGCGGGTTTGTAATCGCGAGTGAAAGTGATCTGGATCTGAACACCGCGCGTTATCCCTACCGCTTGAAAATCAACGGCTGGGGTCAACTGCGACACACCATCACGAATTTATCCTCCGCTGATCGAGACCTGAATCAACTGCAGCTCAAACGTGGGCGTCTCGTTTTTTCCGGCAGCGCCTTCAACCCGAACTTCAGCTACTTCGTCCAGCTTGATGCCCGCAGCACGAGCGGTGACGATGTTCGATTGCTGGACTACTATCTCGACTACGACATCGGCAACGATCAGTTCGGCTTCAAGCCCGGAACGCTTGCGTTTCGCGCCGGAAAATACAAAGTGCCGTTCACCCTGTCACGATGGTTGTCGGGCCGAAACTTTGAATTTGCCGACCGCAGCGTGGCCAGTCTTTTCTTCGATGTCAATCGTAGCTTCGCCTGGGGACTTCACGGCAAGAGCGATCGATTTGAAATGCCGATCGTCTGGGATCTGGCCTTGTTCAATGGGCTGGTCACCGGTGGTGCCGAGACGGGAAGCAGCGGGACGCTGGATGACAATTTTGCCTACTCGGGACGTGTCCGGGCCTACCCGATCGGCGAATGGGGGGACGACAATCTGGCCGATTTCGAATGTCATGATCGCTTGGCGGCGCGCGTCGGAGCCGGCTTTGCCGCATCGACGATTGAACGTTTCGGGACGACCGAATTCAACCGTCTTCGCGTCGTGGACTCGGGTGAGACATTCTCTGATCTTTTGCCCGCGACAGCCTCGGGCTACGACGTTTCACTGTATGCAGTCGATGCATCCATGAAGTATCGCGGTTGGTCTTCGAGTTTCGAGTATTATTTTCGAACCATCGGCGACATTCGTGGGGCCGCGATCCCTGAACTGTTCGACCATGGATTTTGGTTCCAATTGGGCAAGTTTGTCGTGCCCGGAAAACTGGAATTCGTCACCAGGTGGTCGCGCGTGCAAGGCGATTCGGGAACGCTCGGCAGCAACGATCAAAGCGCCGAAGAAATCGCCGCGGCAGTTGCCTGGTACTTTCGCCAGAACCAAGCCAAGTTGGTCATCGATATGACTTACCTTGACGGTGCACCGATCAATGCGGCGTCACTCGATATCACGCGCGGCAATCGGGGCTGGCTGTTCCGATCCCAAATCCAGTTTAGCTTTTAGGCAACTGAAAGCGATGCCGGCGCTGACGGTGTGGATTCGACGAGATGCCCGTCGTCATCGTTGTTGCGACAGTCGCATAAAATGAAAGCCCCGGAACGTGCAACGCGGCTTGGGGCGACAGAAGTATTTCCACGAGCGTTCGACATGAACTATTTTGAAAACACGAAAATCCTGGCACCCTACGATTTTTCCGAGTTCTCTCGGGCGGCCGTGGAAACGGCGATCAAGATCGCGGGAAAGAACGAGAACGTCACCGTCTTACACGTCGTCGATCCGTCGCCCCTGTACGGGTATTCCGGCGACATGGGGCTAGAACTGGGCGCCGGTCGCGTGTTGGGGGTACCCGATGTCGATTTGGCCAGCGAGATCGACGATCAACATGAAAAGAAGGCGCTCCAGTCGCTGAAGAACGAGTTCAGTGACGGCCGCCATCAAGGATTGAATTTCGACACCGCGGTCAACGAAGCCGCTCACGGAATCACGGAGTACGCCGAACACCACGCGTTCGGTTTGATCGTCCTGCCCTCACATGGCCGCACCGGTGTGAAACGTCTGCTGATCGGTTCGACCGCCGAACGCGTCGTGCGGCTGGCGCACTGTCCGGTCCTCGTGCTGCGGGAGTGAATCGAAGGATTTCAGCGAACCACCACCACGTAACCCAGAACTCGTCAAGCGTTTCACTGCTGCCAAATCACTCATTCCGGATCTGGAGATTGCGCTAGGACGCCTGTGCGCTCAGATCACCGCATGCGGGCGTCGGCTGGTGCAACGGCGCTGCGACGGGATCGATCAAGGGACGCAGTTCGCCCCGTTGGATGGCCACGTCGCGGGGTGCTTCGATGCCGATCCGCACCCGACCGCCGGAGAGGCTTGATACCTTGATGATGATGTCGGATCCGATTTGGATCGTTTCGCCGACCTTGCGAGATAGAACTAACATGGGGCCATCCTTGCAATAAACGTGGGAGGTCGCCGAGTGCGAGGGGCACTGGCCGATTCGAAATCTCTATCTTTGCAAATGTTGAGCCAATTTTTCTATTTTTGAAAAAGTTTTTGCGAACAACCCGAATTAGCGTTGCGGAGGTGCTAGTTCAATGCCACGGCGCGTCGATTGCAAATGCAAGCAATCAGTGAACGGCTGCATCCGCATGCTGGGGCTGGAAAAAATTTGCCGGCTTGGCAGGTTTCTTACCACTGCTTTCTTACCACTGCGCAACAATTCGGACTGCTTTGGTCGGGTGGTGGAGAAGAGCTCTTAGGATCGCACAGGCGGCGAGGCCGCCGCCGCTGCGTCGCGCATTACCGAGTCTTTCGCCGTATCCATGTGGGCGAAGAGCGATTCAACATGAAACGCCCCATCGTACTTGTTCCCTGCGTTTTACGATTGGTTAGTAACGGTCGGTTCATTACTGGCGTAGTGGACGAGGTTACGAGTCCCGGCGCGAGGGACTCGTAACCTCGTCCACTACGAAATCCGACAATGATTGATCGTGCGTTGCTTAGCGGCAGGGCGCAAGCCCTCCGGTCCGTCATCATTCCCGAAACACCGGAGGGCTTGCGCCCTACCGCTAAAAAATTCCTGACAGCGCTGCGAGCCAGAGTCCGGCCCCTTCGCTGACGTCTCGACGCGGATCGCCGCGGTGACGTTATACTGCTGGATGGTTCGCACCCACTTTCGGGGTGTGTTCGACAAAACCCAATGAGGCATCTCGTGCAATTTCGGATTTTGCTGACGCTGGCATCCCTGGCGTTCGTCGCGCCCGTCGCTCTTGCCGTCGAGCGCGTCGAGCGTGGCTTGCTGGTTCGATACGACTTCAGTGAAGACGACGGGCAGACGATTGCCGATCGCAGCAACGTCGGAAAGCCATTGAATTTGGTCATCGATCGATCCAGTCGCGTGCGAAGGTCCGGCGGAGCACTGGTGGTCGAATCATCGTCGTCGATCGCGTCAACGCAACCCGCCACGAAGATCATCGCTGCCGTCAAAAAGTCCAATGCGATCAGCGTCGAAGCCTGGCTCAAGCCCGCCAATCGATCGCAATCCGGTCCGGCCCGAATCGTTTCCATATCGTCGAACACCAGTAATCGCAATCTGACGCTGGGACAAGACAAGGATTTCTACGACGTTCGGCTGCGAGCGACCGGCAGTGATCACAATGGACTTCCCTCGACGAGCAGTCCCAAGCGATCCTTGCAAACCAAGTTGACCCATGTCGTGTTCACCCGCGACGCCGGCGGCAAGACAACGGTTTATCTCGACGGGAAACGCGTGGCCGGCAAGACCGTCAAAGGCAACTTCCGCAACTGGGACGACCGGCAGCGATTGTTTCTGGCCAATGAAGCGACGAAGGACCGACCGTGGCTGGGCGAGCTGCACCTGGTGGCGCTCTATGATCGGGCCCTCTCGGACAAGGACGTGCGGCAGAATTTCGCGGCGGGAAGTCGTGCCGGGCGTGCACCGCCCTCCGCTGACAATGTGGTCAAAGCCGACACGCTTCTGTTCGATCGACACGTCGCGCCGCTGTTTGCAAAACACTGTCTCGAATGCCATGACGCGGCGATCAAGAAAGGCGAACTGGATCTGTCCCACAAGACGTCCGCCGTGGCCGGCGGCGAAAGTGGTAAGGTGGTTGTGCCGGGAAAAGCGTCGCAAAGTCTGCTTTGGGAATTGGTCTCATCAGATGACATGCCGAAGGATCGTCCACCCCTGTCACCTGAAGAAAAAGATTCGCTGCGCACGTGGATCGACTCCGGTGCGGCGTGGCCGGTCGAGGCAATTGATCCGGCGGTCTATCTGAACGAAGGCCACGCGGGCGAAGTTTGGTTGCAGCGGCTGACCGTCAGCGAATACATCGCCACGGTGCGCAGCGCGGTCGGCGTCGACATTGCAAACGAAGCCCGCCAGATTCTGCCGCCCGACTTGCGTGCCGATGGCTTCAACAACACCGCCTACAACTTGAACATCGACCTGAAACACGTCGAGGCCTACAACAAGTTAGCGGAAATCATTGTCAGCCGGATGGACATCCTGGAGTTCGCCGGGCGATTCTCCAAGAGTCGAAAACTTTCCACCGACGACACGATGCGCGATCACGTCGCCGCGATGGGGAAATGGTTGCTGCGTGGACCGCTGGATTCCAACGAGATCAACAAGTACAGCGGCATCGCGACGACGGTCGCCAGCGCCGGCGGTGATTTCAAAGAAGCGATCGGCTACATCGTCCAAGCCATGCTGCAGTCGCCCCGATTCGTGTACCGCATCGAATACCAGCACGGCGATGGAACTTCGCGGCTAGTCGATGACTATGAACTCGCGTCCCGAATGAGCTACATCCTGTGGGGAGCGCCGCCGGACGAGGACTTGCTGCGCGCGGCCGAGAGGGGCGAATTGACCGACCGCAACGTGGTCGAAGCCCAGGTCAAACGGATGCTCAAGGATCCGCGTACAATCGAGCGTTCCGAGGAGTTTGTTTCGCAGTGGTTGAACCTGGGACGCTTGGCCAACTTGCGCCCCAATGCGAAGAAGTTTCCGAACTGGAATGCCCAGCTAGCTGCGGACATGCAGCAGGAAACACTCGCCTATTTCAAAGAGGTGGTTTGGACCCGGAATCGGCCGCTATCGGATTTGTTGAACACTCAAGTCACCTTCGCAACACCGCCGCTTGCGCGGCACTACGGGCTCAAACCGACTGGCAACAACACAGACAACAAGATCGCTCGATACGATCTGACGAAGGTGCCCAGTCGCGGCGGCTTGCTGACTCAAGCGAGCGTGTTGACGATCGGCGGTGATGAAGCCTCGATGGTCGCACGCGGTTTGTTTGTGTTGAACGATTTGCTGCGAGGCACGATCAATGCGCCCCCGCCGTGCGTCAACACCGTGCCACCGCCGACCAAAACGGGTCTGACCCAACGAGGGATCGCGGAATCTCGAATCGCGGACAACAAGTGCGGTGTTTGCCACACGCGTTTCGAACCGCTGGCGTTCGGGTTAGAAAAATTCGACGGCATCGGTGCGTACCACGACAAAGACGAGCATGGGAACACGCTGCGCGACGACGGTGAAGTGCTGTTTCCTGGCACGGCGAAACCGGTCGCGTATCAAACATCGAACGAATTAATGGATCTGCTGGCGACCAGCGAGCGGGTGCAGCAAAGTTTGACCTGGAAGGTGACCCAGTTCGCGCTCGGCAGACCGCTGGTCGCCGCTGATGCCGCGACCGTCGCCAAGATTCACCAGACGGCACAACAAGCCGGCGGAACCTATTCCGACTTGATCACCGCGATTGTCATGAGCGATCTGGTTCAGCGGGCCAGAACCGAAGCGACCGAGTAGAAACCAAACAAACCCATTTCGGGAGAACAGGCTGATGCACAGGAAACGAATCGACCGCCGCACCATGCTCAAGGGCGTCGCGGTCAAAGGCGCCGGGGCGGTCACGATCGGGTTGCCGTTGTTGGAGGAGATGACGGCGTCGAGCGCGATGGCTGCCGAGCAGGCTGATGTTCCGGTCCGGGCGTTCAATGTGTTCTTCGGACTCGGCATCCCGGCCCCGCTGCAGAAAGAAGGTTTCGACGGAGTGCTGGAACCACTGAAACCGTTGAGCAAGAAATTGTTGATCATGCGCGGCGTCGATCAGTTGCGTGCCGACGAGAAAGGCATCAACGCGCACTACGACGGCGCGACCGCGGCGTTCACCGCCGAACCGCCCGATGGTGAAGCGAAGGCGGGCGGCGCGTCGATCGATCAAGTGATCCGTCGCAACCACTATCGCGACGGCATGCCGGCCGGCATGGTGCCCACGCTGGTCGCCGGAACGTTCTTTCGCCGCAGCCGCATCGGTCGGTACGTTCACAGCTACAACGCCGACGGGACGGTTGCCGCGACGATGCAGGAAAAACCGCGTGACCTGTTCGAACGCGTGTTCGGCACCATCGGCGCCGTCGACGAGGATCCCGACAAACGCCGCGCCCGTTTGAAACGGAGCGTGCTGGATACGGTCGTCGACCAATACAAGTTCTACACCGGCGCCAACTCGCCGCTGGGTTCCACTTCCAAAGCACGCATCGCCGAGCACTTGGACCGAATTCGTGAATTTGAACAGCGGGCGTATGCGATGAAGGGCAAAGTCGCCGGGGCGCCCCCGTTGCCGCCCCGGTCGCAGTTGCTGCACGGCGGGTCGGCCGATCCGGGTGGCGAAGGCATCGATATCACACTGCAGGAATTGTCGTCGGAATGGCGTCTGATGGCCGATCTGTACGCCTTGGCCATCCAAACCGATCGCACCCGCTTCGGCGCGTTGACCTTTTTAGCCGCCGGCGAACGCATTCGTTTGAAAGGCGACTACGAATACGACGGCCGCACAGTCTTCCAATTCGACGACGAAGGGCAACACAAGAAGTCCGGTTCGGCGGGCTGTAGCCACGAGTGGTGGCATCAGTTCAATGAAAACAAGAAGAACGAAGCGCTGCGTGCCCACGCCCACCTGAAGATGCGCGAGATCGCCTACTTCCTCAGCCGACTCGATACCGAGGATTCTGTGGACGCCAACGGCAAGACGATTCTGGAGAACTCGCTGATCACGATTTCCACCGAGTCCGGCGATGGGCGTCACAACGACGTCAAACGCGAACTGTCCGGGGTGTTCCATGCGATCAGCGGAGCCGGGGGACGTTTCAAAACCGGCCGAATCCTGGACGTCGGTGCCGAGGGTGTCGACGTCTACAACACGATGCTGACCGCGATGGGCTGCAACGATCGCCTCGGACCCCAGAAACGCGACGCCAGAGCCGTGGACGCGATTCGCGCCTAGGGTTGTGTTGGTCGAGCGAAAGTAGACCAGGCTACAACTTGCGGAACAATGAAATGATGACTGGGCCCACCGATGGCAGCGCGAACCCACGGATTTTTTGCAGCCTGTCATCCGTGGGTTCGCGCTGCTATCGGCAGGTCTTATTTTCCATGGTTAGCCCGCTGGAATCGCTGCCGCATTCGAGGATGAAACCGGCGCTAGGGCATGGCAGCGTGGGTTCAACCGCGATAGCCGATTGGCCGGCTTGACTGATCGGTCTCCGCCCGGTCTGTTGCTCGGTGTCTGCGGCGAGTGTGTTGCCGCAACAGAACGCACGCCTCAACCCACGGGCCGGCCCCCGACCCATCGTCGGCCTCGTTCGGCTCGTCCACGTGATGATGACGGCCAATCAAAGGGACCCGCATGACCGACGAGAGCCAGCCAAAGCCCGTGTTTTCTCTCCATGATCGTGCCGCGGGCGTCTTGTTGCACGTCACGTCGCTGCCATCACGCTACGGCATCGGCGACCTGGGGCCGCAGTCGCGGGCTTGGATCGACTGGCTTCACGACGCCGGGCAATCTTGTTGGCAAGTCTTGCCGCTGGGACCGATCGGGTGTGGTTACTCCCCGTATTCGTCGCTGTCGTCGTTCGCCGGAAACTGGCTGATGATCAGTCCCGACGATCTGGTCGCCGAAGGTCTGTTGGGGGCTGATGAGCTGGCCGACGAGTCCCATTCCGCCGCGAGTGACTCCGAAACGTGCGTCGACTACGCTTCCGTCATCGCGTTCAAGCAGCGATTGCTGACGACGGTCTGGACCAACTTTCGCGGCGGCGGCGGCGACGCCGAGTTGCGGCCGGCTTACGAGCAATTCTGTCTGGCTGCGTCGCACTGGCTGGACGATTTCGCGATGTTCTGCGCGCTGCGTGATCGGCACGGCGAACACTACCTGCAATGGCCGCGCGAACTGGTCGATCGTGACGCCGACGCGTTGGCCAAAGCCGGCCGCGATCTGGCGGACGAAATCGATCAGGTTCGATTCAGCCAGTTCCTGGTATTCCGTCAAATCGCCCGATTGAAAGCCTATGCCCATGCCAAGGGTGTGCGATTGATCGGCGACCTGCCGTTCTTTGTGTCGGCCGATTCGAGCGACGTCTGGGCCAATCCCGAAATGTTCCTGCTGGACGAGGAGCGTCGGCCGCACTTCGTCGCCGGAGTCCCGCCGGATTACTTCAGCGCCGATGGTCAACTGTGGGGGAACCCGGTCTATGACTGGGCGGCGCTGCGAGCCACCGGTTACCGCTGGTACATCCAACGGATCCGCGCGTTGTTGACTCAAGTGGATCTGGTTCGCCTGGATCATTTCCGCGGATTCGCGGCTGCCTGGCACGTGCCCGCCGGCGCGGCGACGGCGCTCAGCGGCGAGTGGGAACCTGGTCCGGGTGCCGATTTCTTTCGCGCCCTGCAAACGGATCTGGGGGCACTGCCGTTCCTCGCCGAGGATTTGGGGTTGATCACGCCGGACGTGAACGAACTGCGTGACCAGTTTGATCTGCCGGGAACACGTGTGTTGCAGTTCGCGTTTGACGGCACGCCGGACAATCCCTATCTGCCGGAAAACCACGTGCCCAACACCGTGGTGTACACCGGAACGCACGACAACAACACGACGCGGGGATGGTTCGAATCGCTCACCGAGGAGGAGCAGGAAACGGTTTGCAGCGTCCTGGAGAAACCCGGTCTGGACGGTGAGGCCGCTGCCGCCGAACTGCTGCGTCTGACTTGGTCCTCGACAGCGAACCTGGCGATCGCTCCGCTGCAGGATCTGCTGGGCTTGGGCGCGGAAGCTCGCATGAACGTTCCGGGAACGACGCAGGGGAATTGGAGCTGGCGCGCGACCCCATCGATGCTGTCCGCGTCGGCCTGCCAGCGGTTGCGGGATTTGACGGAAGCCTGCGATCGATTGCGTTAACGGTGTTTTCGCGGTCGGCGACCCTTGGCGGTCCGCTGGCGCGGTTCACTATTATGGGATTTGGAAGCGAGCGCGTGCATCGTGTGAACGTGCTGCGAGCCGTCAGATCACCGATCCGTCACGCAAGCCTGGAACACCGACTGCATGAACGCACTTCTACCGCGCGACCAGCACAACGAACAACTTGAAGCAAACGTTCATCCGCCGACCTGGGTCAATCCGGCACCCGAGACTCCTTATCACTTGGTCGTCATTGGTGCCGGGACCGCCGGTCTGGTGACCGCCGCCGGCGCCGCGGGTTTGGGTGCCCGCGTGGCACTGATCGAACGCGACCTGATGGGCGGCGATTGTTTGAACGTCGGTTGCGTTCCATCCAAGGGCGTGATCAGTTCGGCGCGGATTGCCGCCACGGTGAAGCGGGCCTCGAAGTACGGCGTCAACGTGCCCGATGGCGCGAAAGCCGATTTTGCGGGGGTGATGCAGCGGATGCGTCGACTGCGCGCCGGCATCAGCCGTAACGATGCGGCGGACCGTTTTCGCGATCTGGGAGTTGATGTCTATTTCGGCCAAGCCAGTTTCGTCGACTCCGAGACCATCGACGTCGCCGGCACCAAGCTGCAGTACAAGCGGGCGGTCATCGCGACCGGTGCCAGAGCCGCGGCGCCGCCGATCGACGGACTCGATCAAATCGACTACCTGACCAACGAGTCGGTGTTCTCGCTGACCGAGCTTCCGCGACGATTGGGAGTCATCGGTGCCGGCCCGATCGGGTGCGAGATGGCGCAGTCATTCGCCCAGCTCGGCTCGGAGGTGTTGTTGGTCGAATCCGAGCATGGCATCCTGACCAAAGAAGACCGTGACGCCGCCGAGATCGTTCAACAAGCGATACTGCGTGACGGGGTAAAACTCTTGTGTTGTGGTCGTCAGTTAAAGCTCCGGCAAGATGAAACGATCCGGCTGACGGTCGATTCCCACGACCAGCACTACGACGAGCCGATCGATCAGCTGCTGGTCGCCGTCGGTCGCGCACCGAACGTGGAGCATTTGAACCTGGACGCGGTCGGTGTTGATTTTGACTCCAAAGGCGTCCGCGTGAACGATCGGCTACAGACAACCCATCCGAAGATTTACGCCGCGGGCGATGTGTGTTCGAAGTATCAATTCACGCACGCGGCCGATTTCATGGCACGGATCGTGATCCAGAATGCCCTGTTTGCCGTCGGGCCATTTGGCAAGAAGAAGGCCAGCGACTTGATCATTCCCTGGGCCACCTACACGTCACCTGAAATCGCCCACGTCGGCCTGTACGGCCACGAGGCCGAGCGAGCAGGAATGGAAATCGACACCTACGTCCAGCACTTCCGTGACGTCGATCGCGCGATCCTGGAAGGCGAAGAAGAAGGTTTTGTGAAGGTCCATACCAAGAAAGGCACGGGTCGAATTGTCGGTGCAACGATCGTCGCCAAAAACGCGGGAGACATGATCTCCGAGATCACGCTGGCGATGGTCAACGCGGTGGGACTGGGAAAGATTGCCAGCGTCATCCACCCCTATCCGACTCAAGCGGAAGCGATTCGCAAGCTGGGCGATCAGTACAATCGAACGCGATTGACCCCGACCAGCAAAACGGTGTTGGGGTTGTTGCGACGGTGGAACGTGGGGCAGTAGCACGAAAAAAGGGTCAGGAGCCTTTTTGGCAATCTGGGTTGCCTCGGCTTACCTATTCTACCTTAAATGCTCCTGACCCTTTTTTACGCGGCGCGGGCCGTGGTCGTTTGGCGTTGGGGGAAATCGTTTCGAGATTCACAGACGAGCCATTGCATCGGGCCGCCGCGGCGTTCGCCGATCACTTGGGCTTGCCGCGGTTCGCTCAAGTTGGCCAACTCGGGAAGCGACCAATGTTGGGGACGCTGCTCGTCCAACACCGCATCGATCACGGTCACGTGATGGGTGCTGGCAAACTGATCGTACAATCGTTCGCAGATCCCCGCTCGAAACATCTCGTGCGTTTCGATGATGAAATCGCAATCGGCGAAGGCTTCCGCGGCAAGATCGTTGACCAACAAGTCCGCTTCGCCGCCTTCGATGTCACAGATCACCAAGCCGCGTTTTCCATACAGGTCGCCGAACATGCACTCGGCTTGGATTGCCACGCGATCGGCCACACCGTTGGCGGCTGCCATCTCGGCGATCGCGGCACGGGCTTCGCGTTGCAATTCATAGGCGACCACTCGGGCATCCGGCCAACGCAGCGCACAACCGATCGCATAGTAGCCTTCGGCGCCGCCGACATCGACGATCACCGGGTAGTCTTTGCCGAGCAAGCGTTCGAAAATCGGTTGCAATTCAGCTTCATAGGTCCCCAACAACTTTGGCGCGAGCGTGCTGCCGTGTGAATAGGCTTCGGGATAACACAGCCCGGCAAACGGGCCACGTCGAACCGTCATTTCACTGGCGAATTGCAGCACCATTTCACGGTCGCGCGCTTGGAGCATCGCGCGTCGCGAATGCCGCTCGGCTTCCGCCCGTTGACGACGCTGCTGGCGCACCCCGCGACGGTGGATTCCATAAGCCGCGATCGGACCGCGTTGATACCAGCGACGTTTCTTTTGCGGACGATCGGGAAGTTCGAATCCGGCATCGCGAACGACTTCCGCGACCGCCCAAAACTCATCGGCATACGGATGAGGCCGCGATGTCTGCCAAGGCTTCAGTCCCTGGCCGGTGAAATGAACGATGTGCGGATCCGAAGTCGGCAGCGGCAACGACGAGGGACCGGCAAAGAAGCGGTGCGTGACGTTGTATTCTGGTGCCAATCGGGTCCAGCCGTCGGCAAACTGGACCGCCAAGATGTCTTGGTCCGGATAGACCCAGCGATCGGGATCTTGCATCACCCTGTCCAGCATCGTTTGGCTGGTCCGGTTGCTGCGCCACGTGGACAGGTCGATGGCCAACACGCCGCTGTTGAGGTAGGCCGAATCGAGTGGCAAACCGAGTCGCTGGACGGCCGGATGGGCTTCGGGAACCGCAGCCAAACCGGATTGCCCCAAGTCGAGTTGGAAGAGTTCGTCCAGGGGCCGGCGAACCAGCGTGTCGCCGTCCAGGTAGAGGACGCGATCGATGTCTACCGGCAGAATCTGGGGCAGTGCGAGACGAAACAGGACGGAGACGTCCCAGCTAGAGTGTTCGCCGAACTGGCGGGGAAAGTCGTCGCCGACGCGATGAAAGTCCACCGTTGCACCCTTCGCGTCGATCAATCTTCGCATCTTGGCTTGATCGATGTCGTTTAAATCGCCGTCATGAACGATGTGAAACGCACTGGGACGAGTCTGGGAGTTGATCACCGACTGGATGCTCACCAAGGCGAACGGGATGTAGTCACGGTTGATCGTGTAAACAAACCGGAGCGATTCGCTTGGGGTCCGCTGGCAATCCATTGGCGGGCTTTGTGTCGGGGTGATTTGGTGTGGGTGCGATTTGTCAGCGCTTGATCTTGGGACGCAGAACTCGAATTCGCCCTCCCTGTGGGAGTCGCGGAAGAGTATGCGAGGACGCGAGGGAGGGTTTTCGCGGCGGAAGGGTTGTTGTCGATGGATCGTCCATCTTGGGAACCCTCCCCTCGCTTCGCTCGACCCTCCCTGAGGGAGGGTTATTTCTGCAACGCGTTATCGGTGGGTTGCGGATAACAAATGCACCTTGCGGGCGGCAAGGTCACTTCAAGTTTGCTTTCAAGAATGCCCACAAGTCGGCGTACTGGTCGATCTGTTTGCTAACCGGCGTGCCCGCCCCGTGTCCGGCTCGGGTTTCGATGCGGATCAACGTCGGATGATCACAACCCTGAGCGGCTTGCAGTGCCGCTGCGAACTTGAAACTGTGGCCCGGGACGACGCGATCGTCGCGATCGGCGGTGGTGATCAACGTTGCCGGATAACAGGTGCCCGGTTTCAAATTGTGGAGCGGTGAATAAGACAACAGGTTCTCGATCTGGTCCGCTTCGTCGCTGCTGCCATACTCGGTGACCCAGGCCCATCCGATCGTGAACTTGTGGTAGCGAAGCATGTCCAGCACGCCGACGGCCGGCAAGCAGGCGCCGAACAAGTCTGGCCGCTGAGTCATCACGGCGCCGACCAACAAACCGCCGTTGCTGCCGCCGCGAATGCCCAATCGACTGTTGGACGTGTATCCGGCATCGATCAGATGTTCGGCCGACGCGATGAAGTCATCGAAGACGTTTTGCTTGTTCAGCCGCATGCCGGACTCGTGCCACTCGCGTCCGTATTCTCCACCGCCGCGCAGGTTCGCCACCGCGTAGATGCCTCCGGCGTCGACCCAGGCGGCATTGGCCGGCGAGAACAGTGGCGTCAGTGACACATTGAATCCGCCGTAGGCGTACAGCAACGTCTGATTGGTTCCGTCCAGTTTGCTGTCTTTGCGGCGGGTGATGATGATCGGGATCTTCGTGCCGTCTTTGCTTTCGCAGAACACCTGCTCGGTGAGGAACGCATCCAAGTCCATGTCGATTTCGCTTTGCCGCCATAGTGAAGTCGCTTTGTCGGGCGACGTTTCGGTCAAGTCGACTCGATAGATCGCACCCGGTGTGACGTAATTGGTGAAGCGAAAGAAGGTTTCGGTGGCGTCTTGGCGACCGCCGAACCCGCTGACGGTACCGACACCGGGCAGATCGAAATCGCCGATCGGTGATCCGTCGATCGCGTAACGACTGACGTGGCTGCGGGCATCACGGAGGGCATCGACGTAGAACGTTTCGCCGAACAAACTCACCGATTCGATCACGTCACTCGACTCGCCGATCACCTGTTTCCAGTGCTCGCGCTCCGGCGACGTGACGTCGACGGCGATCAAGCGTCGCCGCGGGGCTTGGTGATCGGTCAAGAAATACATCGTGTCCTCGACCGAGGCGATGAAGTCGTATTCGAAGTCGAATCCGGTGATCAGCGGGGTGACTTCTGAATCGGGGTCGCGGAGATCTTTGACGAAAATTTGCGCCTTCGGCTCGCTGCCTTTCCAGTTCTGGATCACCAGGTAGCGCCCGTCATCGGTGACGACGGGAGAAAAACCCCATTTGGGATGATCGGGCCGCTGCAGGATCAACGGGTCTTCGCTCTGGTCGGTCCCCAGGCGATGAAAGTGCAGTCGTTGGTTTTCGTTCGTGCCGGTCAGTTCGGATCCGGCATCGGGTTCGTCGTAGCGGGCGTAGAAGAAACCACTGTTGTCGGGCAACCAGGCGACCGAGCTGAACTTGACCCAATCGATCACATCCTGCAGGTCGTTGCCGGTCGCGACATCACGGACTTTCCAGGTCCGCCAATCGCTGCCCCCGTCGGCCAATCCATACGCGACCAGGGATCCGTCACGGGTGATCACCGTTCCCGCCAGCGCGACCGTGCCGTCGTCACTGAGTTTGTTCGGGTCGATCAGCACCTGACGCTCAGCCGAGAGCGAATCGGACTTGTAGAGAACGCTTTGGTTTTGCAGACCGTCGTTGTGGGAATAGAAGTAGCGATCCCCGCGACGACGGGGAATGGTGTAGCGTTCGTAGTTCCACAATTTCTCCAGCCGCTGCCGCATCGGTTCGCGTTGCGGCAGCGATTTCAGGTACGCCTGCGTGACTTCGTTTTGTGCCGTGACCCAGGCTTCCGTTTCGGCACTCTCGGTGTCTTCGAGCCAGCGATAGGGATCGGCAACCTCGATGCCGTGGTACGAATCGCGAACATCGGTCTGTTTGGTGAGGGGGTATTTCAGCGTGGTGGGTGTGACTTGTGCGTTCAAAGCGGAAACAGCAGCTAACAGCAAGGTGATGGACGTGATCGCTCGCGTGGGATGATTCATGGCGGTGGATTGCCCGAGTGGCGTGGCGTGGCGACGTAAAGTTTTTCACGGGGGGGTGTCGGACTACTTCATTACTAGTCGCGACTTGCCTATTCTAACGGTTTTGGCAAGCACGCTAATGGGAGCGAATCGGGGTGGACGCGGCTTGGAGGCGACGATTGCTGCGGGGACGATTGCTGCTGCGACAGCGGTTGGACCGGGACTTGTTCGAGCCCCGCGGGCGTGTGGCGTCGAGCCTTCATCGGTTTCCGTTTGTCTTCGCCAGCTTCTTCGCAACACTCGGTGTGATCTGCGATGCGTGGTGGTACGAATCGTTTTGGACCAGCGTGACACGTTGGTTGTTGATCGGCGTGGTCGCGGGGTTGCTGCCGGAACTGCTTCATCGCGGATTCCGACCGTCGCGGCCCGGTGTCAAGGGTTTGGCGAGGGTCATCACCTGGGCCTGCAACGCGGTTTTGTGGACGTGCTGCTTTGGAGCCTTGCACGCGTGGAGCGAAGCCTCGTTTCGCAGCGCGTCGATCCTTCCCCTGGTCGATCAATCCGCCCAGCCGATCGTGGTTCGGGGAACGTTGGATCGGACGGTCTCGTTGCGGCGAAACCCCGTTTCCTTTGGCCGCCGTGGCGCGGACGAATCTCCCTGGCAAAGTCAACTGACCGTCGACCTGCAACAGCGGCGTGTCGAAGACGGGTTTGAGCCCACTGACGGCAAGGTGTTGGTTTACGTTGACGGGGACTTGAGCCAGTTGCGGCCCGGCGACCGGATGGAGATTTATGGATGGTTGCATCCCTTTGAAGGTCCGACCAATCCCGGCGAGCCTGATCTTCGACCTGCCTATCGACGACGCGGGCTTCATGCCCGAATCGAGACCAAGAACGCCGGAGCGATCACGCTGTTGGAGACGTCGTCCAATCCGATCGCGTCGGCGGTCGCATCGATCGCGACACGGGGGCGTGAGTCGTTGCTCAGCCACACCGACGATCAAACCGGACCGCTGGCGGTCGCGTTGGTGATCGGGCAGCGGGAATTTGTGGATCCGAAAACACGTGACGCCTTGTTGGCGACCGGCACGGCCCATTTGCTTTCGGTCAGCGGCATGCACCTGGCGATCCTGGTGCTGGTGGCGACTTGGATCGTTTCGGCGCTGGGGCTGCAACCGGTCAGTCGCTTCGTGGTGATTGTGGCGATCAGTGCGCTGTACGTCGCGGTGACCGGCGGGAGGCCGCCGGTGATGCGCGCGGCGATCCTGATTTCAATGTTGCTCTTGTCGACCTGTGTCCGGCGGACGTCCCAACCGCTCAACACCTTGGGCGTGGCGGCGTTGGTGTTGATCTTGGTGAATCCGATGAACGTCTTTTCGGTCGGGGTTCATCTGTCGTTCTTGGCGGTGATCACGTTGATGTTGGCCGGTCGACCGATCGCGCCGGGATCCATGCGTTCGGAATTGGAATTACAGCGTGAGGTCGGGTTTCAATCGATGGTTGATGCGTCATCGAGTTCATGGGTGCGAAATCTGAAAACGGTGGCGCGGTTCTTTGGACAGATGGCTTGGTTGAGCGGATGTGTGACGGCTGTCAGTTTGCCGTTGGTGTGGTCGCAATTCCATTTGGTCTCGATGGTCAGCGTGTTGACCAACGTGTTGGTTTGGGCGGGATTGATGGTGGCGCTACCGGCTGGCGTGTTGACGGTGATCGTCGATCCGGTCCATTCGTGGTTGGGCGCGGTCCCCGGTACAGTTTGTCACCTCGCACTGCGTTACATGTGGTGGATCATCGAGTGGACCGCGGGTTGGCCGCGCGGTCATGCCTGGCTGCCGTCGCCGCCGGGGATCGGCGTGGCGTTGTTTTACGCCGTGATGGCGGCATCGTTGATCTGGCGATCGCGTCGGGCGAGATGGTTTCGTTGCGGCTGGGTGCTGGTCTGGGGCGTGGTGATGTTTTGGATTTCGACGCGGGTGGCGGCGTTGCCACCGGGCACCTTGGAAGCCACGTTCATCGACGTGGGGCACGGAACGAGTGTGATCGTGCGGACGCCCGATAAGAAAATCTGGTTGTACGATTGCGGCCGGATGGGCAACCGTTTGGGCACCAGTCGCGACATCGACACCGCGCTTTGGGCGCTGGGCGTGACGGAGTTGGACGGTGTGTTTCTGTCCCACGCCGACGCCGATCATTACAACGCGCTGCCGGCGATCCTGGACCGGTTTTCGGTGGATGTCTTGATCACGCCACCGGGGATGCTCGACGGCAGCGACACGGCGCTGGCGGACGTCCGCTGGGCGGTCCAGCGACACCGGATCGCGGTGCGCGAAGTTTCCGCCGACGATCGCGACGCATGGGTCAACCGAATGGGCATGTCCGTGTTGCATCCTCCGCGGGCGGGGATCGCCGGCAGCGACAACGCGAACAGTTTGGTGTTGCGGATCGATCATGGCGGCAGGGCGTTGATTCTGCCGGGTGATTTGGAGCCACCGGGAACCGAGTCGCTCGTTTCACGTCCCCGGCCGCCGGCGGGCGGTGTCTTGATGGCGCCGCACCATGGCAGTTTGTCGATGGACGCGGACGTGGTGTTGGCCTGGGCTCGCCCGCGAGAGACGATCGTCAGCGGCAGCCGTCGGGCGGCGCGGACCGAGGTGGAAGCGATGTTGTCGGTGACCGGAAGCGGCGTTCACATCACGGCCCGCGAGGGTGCCGTTCGGGTGCGACTGGATGGCTCCGGTCAGCTGGACATCCGCAAGTGGCTGGTCCGCCCCTGGTAGCGCCGCCGCTTTGAATGCTTGTCTGCCGGCGGGAAGCTTACCGGCCTGTCGATTTAGTGAGCCGTGACGCGTTAGCGGCCGGGCATTCTATCGCCCGCCCGAGGCCTGACGGCCAGCGGCTCACCATTGACTCAGCTGATCCCGAATGAATCAACAGCCCGTCACGCTTCCCGCCGGGATGGATCTGCTCTTGGGCGAATCGCAAGGCGTACCCGAGGGATCCTTCGGTCGGCGGTTGACTCTGGCCATTTTCACGGCGATGTGTACCATGACAGGCTGAGCCGTTGTATTGCCGGACCGCTTTTGGAGCCACTTCGCCCGTGTTGGGAATCCTTCACCAGATTTCTATCACCTGTTTTTTCACCAGTTACTTGGTGGCGTTGCTGCTGGAGTTGACACGATTTTTCGGTCAATTCCGCTTTCGGATGCCGGCGGTGCTGACGATGATGGGTTTGGGGTTGTTCACCCATGTCAGCTACCTGTTCTTGCGGGCGATCGACATGCCGGTCGAGGACGGTCGCGGGTTGCTGTCCAGTTGGGCGGAATGGTCATTGTTGTTGGCCCTGGGGCTGGCGATTTGTTTTCTCATCGCGTACATCCGCCGCAGCGACACGATCATCAGTTTCTTTTTTTTGCCGCTGATTTTGCTGACGATCGGGCTGGGGATCAGGGTCGGCGGTTGGGAGCGTTTTTCGCGGACGGAAACGGCAAACGCGTGGCGTTCGATCCATGGGGTGGCGATGATGGTCGGGACCGGTGCGGTGCTGGTCGGTTTTTTGGCCGGCGTGATGTATCTGGTGCAATCCTGGCGGCTGAAACACAAACGCGCCGGGTCGCGGATGTTTCGATTGCCGACGCTGGAGACGCTCGATCGGGCCAACCGGCGAACGCTGCTGATCAGCACCGCCGCGGTGGCGATCGGAGTCGTGGCCGGGGCGATCATGAATTTGAACCAGAACGAACAATTCGATTGGACCGACAGCGGCATTTTGCTGTCGCTGGTGCTGTTCCTGTGGTTATTGGCCGCCACGGCGATCGAGTATCTCTATTCGCCGGCCAGTCGGGGGCGGAAAGCGTTTTACATGACCTTGGCCAGTCTGGGCTTTCTTGTCCTGGCACTCGTCGGCGTCATCCTCAGTTCCCACGGGGTGAGCTGATGAAGCTGCAGATGATTGGCTGTAGCCATCATGACGCGGCCGTCGAATTTCGCGAACGGGTCGCGTTTTCCGGCAATCAAATCGATTCGGCCCTGAATGAGTTTCGCCGGCGTTATCCCAAGGGCGAACTGGTGCTGTTGAGCACCTGCAATCGGACCGAGCTGTACACGACGACCGACGAAGAGTTCGAGCTGGACCGGGACGCCGTGATCCGTTTTCTCGCCGAACAACATCAGCTGCCCACCGACGAAGTGGTCGAGCAGATGATCTATCGCAGCGGGCACGACGCGGTCGAGCACCTGTTCACGGTGGCGTCGAGTTTGGACAGCATGGTGATCGGCGAATCGCAAATCCTTTCGCAGGTCAAACAGGCTTACGATTTGGCCTGCCAATCGGGGTCGGCCGGACCGCTCACCCACGCGGTGTTTCAAGCGGCCAACCACGCGGCCAAACGAGTGCAAACGGAGACGGAGATTCACCGCCGACGGGTGAGTGTGCCCAGCGTGGCGGTCGGCGAAGTGGTTCCCGAGGTGTTCGATTCGCTGGTCGGCAAGCGGGTGTTGATTTGCGGTGCCGGCGAGATGGGTGAAGAGACGCTGCGGTACCTGATCCAAGCCGGGGCCGACGACATCGTCGTGTTGAACCGCTCACTGCAACGTGCCGAGACGTTGGCCGAGACGTTCTCGATTCGGTATGCCCCCTGGGAGACCTTGTTGGATCAAATCGTGCAAGCCGACTTGTTGGTGGGCACGACGGCGGCCACCGAACCGATTCTGACCTACCAACAATACGACAAGATTCGTCCGCAGCGACGTGACCGCGTGTTGCTGGTATTGGATTTGGCCGTCCCACGCGATTTCGACCCCGCACTGGATGAGTTCCCCAACCTGTACCTGTACCAAATCGACGATCTACAGGCGGCCTGTCAGCGGAATCGGCACGAGCGGGAAAAGGAATGGCCCAAGGCGCAGCGGATCATCACCGAGGAGACGCAGCGGTTATTGGTCGATTTGAATCATCGTGCGACCGGCCCGGTGATCAAACGATTGCGAGAGCACGCGCAGCAGATCAAGCAGGACGAGCTGGAGCGATTGTTGCCCAAATTGCGCGCGTTGGGTGGTGAGCCGGCGATGCAGAAAGAGATCGAAAAATCGCTCGATCGTTTGATCAACAAGCTACTGCATCCACCACTGTCATCGCTGAAAGAGGATGCCGCCGAGGGGCATCAAAAGGGATTGGTCAAAGCCCTCCGAGAGTTGTTCCGGCTGGGCGACTGAGCGTCACCGCTCAATCCCACTCCTCGTCGTCGTCGTCTCCGCCCTCGTCCCAATCGTCGTCGTCTTCGTCGTCGTCCCAGTCATCGGCTTCGTCGTCGAAGTCGTCGGCGTCTTCTTCGTCATCGGCGAAGTCCTCCTCGTCGTCCTCATCATCATCGTCGTCGTCGTCGACTTCCTCCCAGTCATCGTCTTCCTCGTCGTCTTCGTCGTCATCCTCCTCGTCGTCGTCCTCATCATCGTCGAGTTCGTCCCAATCATCGTCCTCGTCGTCGAAGTCATGGTCGCCTTCGTACAGATCGTCTTCTTCATCCTCGATCACGGCGAGCGGGCCATCGATATCGGCGAGCGGGCCATCGATATCGGCGAGCGGGCCATCGATGACTGGATCGAAGGCGAACAACAGCGACAGATCATCGGCCTGATGACTTGTCGGTAACACAGGGGATGGCACGGAACGGTTGGTTGGGGTGACCGATGCGAAAGCAACAAGGCTCACGACTGACTCCTTCGTAGATGTCGAAACTGCTTAGGTCGAGTGTTCTGGATCAATGGATTCTGGGTCAAATTCTTCATCTTCTTGTAACGGTTCCCAGTTGATCGGCGGCAGCGCGTCGCCGGAGGGAAGTCCAAAAAGTTGTAAAAATTGCTTTGTTGTGTCGTAAAGGTAGGGACGTCCGAGCTCTTCGCTTCGGCCGGAGATTCGAATTAAATCGCGTTCCATCAGCTGCCGCAACAACTCACCACAGGCCACACCGCGAATTGCTTCGATATCGGCGCGTGAAACTGGACCGCGATACGCGACAACGGCCAGCGTCTCCATCATCGGCGATGATAACCGAACCGCTGAAGGTAAATGTCCCAGTCGAGCCAACCAAGGGGCATAAGCGGCGCGGGTTAACATTCGAAAACCCCCGGCCACCTGCTCGATCCGTATCGATCGCCCCAGGTTGTCGTAGATTTGATTCAGGCGGCGGACAAGTGTACGAGTCTCGGTACCATCCGCCAAGTGAGCCAATTGGGCCAGCTTGCGACTGGTCAAGGGCGTTTTGGCGAGCAACAAAACGGCTTCCAACCGCATCCGGCGAATCGTGGGGTCAGCCTCCTCGGCCGGGTCGTCGTCGCTTCGCTCCCCCGGCGGCCCGGATGGCGGGGTTGGTGAAGTCGGCAAAAGCACCGCGTAGGGGCGTCGCACCGCCTTGGGCGGCCCCTGATAGGCTGACAGCGAGCCGGTGTCGGGGCGACCGTCGCCGCCGCCAGCGGAGACCTTTCGCAGTGAATGGTGGAGGGACGTGGGTCGAGACATGGCATAAAATGGCGGATGCGGTACTTTGATGGTTTGTCCAAACATCCCCAATGGTCGGCATCGTGTCCACGTCGGTCTCTTCATCCTATTCGCCACGCCCTTCGAGCCGTGCTCGCAAGGGCTCCCGTCGCTCGCTGATCATCGTGTGCACGATTCTCAGCCTATTCTTGGTCGGCGCCGTCGTCGCAATCAAGGGCAATGTTTCGGGGACCGAATTTGCACCCAGCCACTTCCAGACGCGCGACTTTGCGTTCTACGAGATCCCGTTTTTCCACATCCAAATCACGCCCATCACCCGAAAAAACACGACTGGAGCCGTCCAGCGGCAGCTTCGTGCCAAGGGTTGGATCACCGTTCCCAGGGGCAAAAAGCCGACCCGGTGGCACCTGGTCAGCCTCAGTCGTGGCCCCTCGGCGACTCCCGCCGTCGCCGGTCTGCTGACCGATGAAATGCAGATTCAGGATTCCGGCAGCCCGTTTTGGGTCGGCTGGAACAACGACCATCCCAGTCGGGCATCGGTGCTTTGGCCGACCGTTCAGCAGCTCGCCGAGCGGGAACTGTATGTGCTGATTCCCGAACTGTTCCAACTGGCCCGCACCTTGCCTGGCAAGGACAACGCCGCCGAGATGACCGCGGCGATCGATCGCTGGCTGATCGGCCAGTACGCGGGCCTGGTGAAGGACCTTCGCGATGCCGACCGCGGTGCATTGGCCGACGAATTGTTGGCCGAAGCGATCCGCGATTATCCCTCCTCCCCTGAACTGGCTGACCTTCGCAGCAGCGGCGGGTGAATGATTTATCTTGATAACAACGCGACCACGGCGATCGACCCGCAAGTCGCCGATGTGATCGCCGCTGAATTCCAGCGTGGCCCGGCCAACCCGTCCAGCCAACATGCCATCGGGCGTTCCAGCAGCGATCGGCTGGACGATGCCATCCTACGGATCGGAGCCTGCTTGGGAAGCGATCTGTCGCTGCCCGGCGGAGCGCGACTGATCACCACCAGCGGCGGCACCGAGTCCAACAACTTGGCGTTGGCCGGTTTGGCCGCTGCCGATTCGCCGCTGATCGTCAGCAGCATCGAGCACGCCAGCGTGATCGCGTTTGCCCAGCAGGCGAAAAAGCAAGGGCGTCCGGTTCATGTTCTGCCGGTGACCCCCAATGGGGTCGTCCGCTTGGACGCCTTGCAGCAGACCCTCGACAGCCTGGACGCCGACCAAGCGGTCGTGTCGGTGATGTCGGCCAACAACGAAACCGGCGTGGTCCAACCGATCGCCGAGGTTGCCGAGATCTGTCGCCAGGCGGGTGCATTGTTGCACGTCGACGCAACCCAATCGATCGGCAAACTCCCCGCCACCGTCAACGAAATCCCTGCCGCCGCGATCACCATCACCCCGCACAAATTCCACGGTCCGGCGGGTGTGGGTGCGCTTTGGATCGATGCCGGAATCAAGCTCCGACCCCTGCTGTTCGGTGGGGAGCAACAGCTCGTCAGCCGGCCGGGCACCGAGCCGGTCGCGCTGATTTTGGGGATGGCCAAAGCGCTCGAAATGGCTGTGGAAAAACTGTCGGCGGTGTGTCAGCGGATGGTCAGTCAGCGCGATCAGTTCGAAGCGACGTTGCGTCGCGAGTGCGCCGGATTGCTGATCCACGGGGAGAACGAAAAGCGTTTGCCGGGAACGAGTTGCGTTTCCTTTGCCGGGACCGATCGGCAGTCGATGTTGATGGCATTGGACTTCGCCGGGGTGGCCTGCAGCAGCGGATCGGCATGCAGCAGCGGAAGCAGCCCTCCGAGCCACGTTTTGTTGGCGATGGGGTGCCCCGATTGGGCGGTCGAGAGTGCGATCCGGTTTAGCCTGAGTCGGTTTTCCACCGATGATGAAATGGCGGATGCAACCGATCGTATCTGCCGTGTTTACAATAGGTTAAGATCTTAAGACTTTGTGGAAAACTAAGTGGAAAACTGACTTGAAAAAGTCTCGTTTGGGGTAAAATAGGGGTGGAAGTGAACTCGATACCGCCATCCGATTTGTTCCCGTGAACCTGTCTCCCGCCACCCCGAAGATCGAAACGTTTCCGTTGGAGCGGCCGCTGCTGCGACAACGGTCGCGTGATGCGAAACTGGCGCGGAGCCGTGCGGCGGCGTCGTTGTCGTTCTTCATCAGCGGTGATGAGAATCGATTGGCGACCTATGTGGCTCAGTCGGAACCGACGATCGCGATGTCGCAACCGGTCCTGTTGATCGGTCCGTCGGGATGCGGCAAGACGACGTTGGCGTTGCATTTGGCCGCTCGCATCGCCGCCTCGCTTTCACTCGGCGGTGACGCCACGGCTGTCAAATATTTCTTGGCGTCGGACTTTGCCCGCGAATATGCCGAAGCGGTTGCGGCCGACGATTTGCCACCGCTTCGTGAGTCGCTTGATGACGCCGCGATCTTGGTGATCGATGATCTCGATTCGATCGCCGGAAAGATGGCCGCTCAAGATGAATTGTCGATTCGCATCGAACGGCGGATTGCGGCGGGAAAGCCGACGATTTTCACCAGCAAACGGCTGCCTTCGGAAACGCGAGCGATCCGCCCCCAACTGGCCAGTCGATGCGTGATCGGGTTGACGATCCCGGTCGCTTACCCAACCGGGCAATCGCGTTTGACGATCCTTCGCGAACTCGCCTTGCTGCGCGGTTTGGAACTGTCCGACGACTTGATCGGATTGCTCGATGCCGGCCTGCGGACCGACATTTCCGTGTTGGCACTCGACTCGGCCATCAAGCAAGTCGATTTGTATTGTCGTATGAATCAATCCGCGGCCGATGTCGTGGCGGTTCAATCGGCGATCAACGCGGCAGGCCAACGCAGCGAAATCGATTTGGGAAAGATCACCCGTATCGTGGCCCGTATCTGGGGACATCGCACCAAAGACCTGCGAAGCGGTTCGCGAAAGCAATCCGTCGTCCGTGCCCGATCGTTGGCGATGTTGCTGGCCCGCCAATTCACCTCGTCCAGTTTGGACAAGATCGGCGAGTACTTCGGCGGCCGAGATCATTCGACGGTTTTGCACGCGATCCGCAAGACCGAGACCTTGCTCCAGCAGGACGCCGACCTGAGTCGCATGATGGTCGAAGCCACAGAGAAGCTGGCTGCCTAGGGCTGGTTGGATCGCGGCCGATAGCCGGATATGAATGAGCCCACCGATGGCAGCGCGAACCCACGGATCACAGGCTGCTTTCCATCCGTGGGTTCGCGCTGCCATCGGTGGGTGTGATCCGTTTCACTGTAACCCTGGAACATCGGATCGCACGCTCGACGCCAATGCAAACGTCCGACGCCCCTGATTCTTGCTTTTTTTCCAGCCCTTTGGACGTGGAAAACGCGTCAGCACGTCGTCGGTGTCCGGACGACTGAATCGTCAGTCGAACCGGTCCCGTCCCACCATGCCGTCGGCCACTGTCAGCAACCGGGCTGGTTTCCGACCGTTCCTCGACACTAGACCGACGACTTTTCCACTTCGGTCTAATTCGCGTAAGTGGTTTTAGGGATGCTACTTATCGCCAGCAAATGGGATCCGCTGACCGCATCTTCGGAAAGATTACGATAACGACGATAAATAAATACATCTAACCAGAATAGAAACCCATCGGATGAAACCGATCGCTCTGCCTCAGCCATGCTGCCGAAACCGACGGATTGCGTTAAAACATGGAGCCCGTGAATCGCTCCTCCAGCCGATTGCTTTGCATCCATGAAGATATCTTGCTCGCGTGAACCCCTCACGAATGCCTTTTCACTGGCGGCCAGTGTCGCCCCGGCTCGGTCTCCCAAGGAGATCTTGCAGAACGTGAAAATCACCGCGTCGGGCGGCAAGCTCACGCTGACCGCGACCGATATGGAAGTTGGGATCCGATTGGAAGTCGAGGAAGGGGTGGAGATCGAAACCGAAGGCACCGCGTTGCTGCCGGTCCAACGCATGATGGCGATCTTGCGGGAAAGCAACGATGAGACGTTGACGTTGCAGACCGATGATTCGGGGATTCAGGTCAGCGGGGCGCGCAGCAAGTTTCGGTTGCCCGGCAGCAACCCGGACGAGTTTCCGCCGGTGGTGTCGTTCGAGGAAGAGAAATACCACGTGATCTCGACGCGTTTTTTCCGTTCGATGGTGCGTCGAACCGTCTTCGCCACCGACACCGACAACAGTCGATTCGCCCTCGGGGGTGTGCTGTTGGAAATGAGTGGCAATTCGGTCACGGCGGTAGGAACCGACGGACGGCGGCTGGCCAGCATGCAGGGCGAAGGCGAATCGATCGGTGGGCACGAGACCAGCGGCACCAGCACGATCGTGCCGACGCGGGCGATCCAATTGATGGAACGGGCGGTCGACGAAAACGAAGACACCGTGGATGTCGCGGCGCGGCAAAGCGATTTGTTGCTGCGAACCAAAACGGCGGTGATCTATTCACGGCTCGTGGAAGGCCGTTATCCGACGTGGCGGCAAGTGATCCCCAAACGCGACGACGCGGTTCAATTGGACCTGACCGTCGGTCCGGTGTTTGCGGCGTTGCGGCAGGCCGCGATCGTGACCGATCAAGACAGTCGTGGCATCGATTTCACCTTCGGCGACGGAACCTTGAAACTGGAAGCGAGCACCAAGGATGTCGGGCAATCACAAATCGAATTGCCGATCGCCTACGACGGCGAACCGATCACGCTGACGATGGACCACCGCTACCTGGCTGATTTTTGCAAGGTGCTCGACCGTGAGCAAAGTTTTCAGATCGAGATCGAATCCGGAGCCTCGCCGGCATTGATGACCACCGAGGATGGCTACTCGTACGTGATCATGCCGATGTCACGAGATCGATAGAGACCGATTGGGGGGCAGGATCGGCCATTGACCCCGACCGGCGGGAATTGGTGGCGGATACGGTTTGGTGCTCCGAAGGCGGCCATGCTAGGCTACCGAGAACAGAATCATCATCGAACGGACCTAGACCATTCCACTCAGGGGAACAGTGCTCGTGAACGACGTTTCAAATCCGGCCAGCCAGCTCGATCAACTCAAACAGTTCACCAAAGTGGTCGCCGACACGGGCGACTTCGAATCGATGCGGGAGTTCGCGCCGCAGGACGCCACCACCAACCCGTCGCTGATCCTGGCCGCTTCGAGCCAACCGCAATACGCCCACCTGATCGAACAGGCGATCGACGAACACGCCGGTGGATCGCTCAGCGGGCAAGAACGGATCGACAGGATTCTCAATCGCGTCCTGATCCTGTTCGGCAAGGAAATCTTGCAGATCGTTCCGGGGCGGGTGTCCACCGAAGTCGATGCGCGATTGTCGTTCGATACCAAGGGCACCATCGATCTGGCCAAGCGGCTGATCGACCAGTACGCCAGCGAAGGAATTGAGCGAGACCGCGTGCTGATCAAGATCGCGTCGACGTGGGAAGGCATTCGGGCGGCCGAGGTGCTGGAGAAAGAAGGCATTCATTGCAACTTGACGTTGCTGTTTTCGCTGCCTCAAGCGATCGCCTGTGCCGAAGCCAAGGTGCAGTTGATCTCGCCCTTCGTCGGTCGGATCTACGATTGGTATAAGAAGTCGACCGGACAGGAATACAGCGGTGCCGACGACCCGGGCGTCCAGTCGGTCGGCCAGATCTACGAGTACTACAAGAAATTCGATTACAAGACGGAAGTCATGGGCGCCAGCTTTCGCAACGTCGGCCAGATCATCGAGTTGGCCGGATGTGACTTGCTGACGATCAGCCCCAATCTGCTGGCAGAACTGCAAGCGTCGACCGACCCGATCGAAAAGAAGCTCGACGAAGCGGCGGCCAAGCAGAGCGGCATCGAAAAGGTCACCATGGATGAGAACACGTTTCGGTTTGAATTAAACGAGGATGCCATGGCGACGGAGAAAACGGCCGAAGGGATCCGTCGCTTTGCCGCCGACATCCGCAAGCTGGAAACGATGATCAGCGAAAAAGCCGAGGCTGCTGTTTAAACGTCACCGATGAATAGACCGCCGGATCCGCCGAAACCCCGCGTTCAATCGATCGGCTCGTTAGTCGGTCAATTGATCTCGCGACGTGGATACGCACAAATCGCGGCCACCGACCGGTTCCACGAAGCGATCGCGGCGGCCGTCGGCAACGACCTGGCGGCCGAAGTCACTGTCGGCAAACTCAATCGCGGCGTGCTCAAAGTGTTTGCCAAAGACTCCGTCACGATCCAGGAATTGACGTTTCAAAAACGATCGATCATCAAGCACATCGCCAAACAACTGCCCGACGCCAAGATCAGCGACATCCGATTCGCCGTGCTGACCCGATAGTGAAAAGCCAGCGGGACTCAGAAGGAGTTAGCGGAACGGGGCGAGCGGGTTGTCGATTGAGTCGGGATCAGCTGAGTCAATGGTGAGCCGCTGGCGGTAAGGCCTCGGGCAGCGTCGCAATGCCCGGCCGCTTACGCGTCGCGGCTCACAAAAACGACAGCCCGCGAGCCGTCCGGTAGCGCTTCAACACACCGTGAAAGACAGGAGGGCTCGCGCTCAATACCGCTAACAAAAACGCCCCGCTTGGCGTCGAAGTAGATGCCATCGGGCGCAAGCCCAGCGCTCTTGCTAAAACCCCAGCGACCCCAACACCGCGTAGCCGATAAATACCAGGTACAAGCCGACCAAGACCAGCGACTTTCGCAGCGTCAGTTGTAACCGGTGTGACAGAATCGCCAGCGTGATCACGGTCAAGGACAGCAACAGGACCTGCAGCCCGAACAAGCCAGGCATCGGCTTGCCGTCGATCAGCAAATCAATCGGTTGGCCGTTGTTGAGAAAGATGCCGGCGATCAGCGGCAGCGACAGACAGATGCAGATGTCAAAGATGTTGGATCCGAACGCGTTGCTGACCGCACCGTCGTCATCGCCACGCTTGGCCGCTCCGATGGACAGCAACGTATCGGGAACACTGCTGGCCGCCGCGGCAACAATCACGGCGACAAAGAACACGGGAATGTCCAGGGTCGTGGCGATGGAGACGGTGACTTCCACCAGCCAGTAACAGGCGATCGCGGTGATCGCGGTGGAGCCGACCAACAGGCTGTAGGAGATCGAGGGGCGAAGCGGGATTTGGATCCGCCCGAACAACATACCGGCCGAGTCGACATAGTCGTCACCATCCTCGTCATCGAGATCACCCCGCAACTCGCGAGCGACATAGTCGATCAGACTCGGCGTGGCGTTGATCCCATGATCGGTCAGGGCGGATTGAATCTGTTGATCGCTGGGCTTGTCGATCGATTGGAGCGTCTCGATCGCCACCGATCGGGCATTCCGATACTTGCGGGCATCGATCCATAGCCAGACCAAATACACCCCATAGAGGCCGAGCAAGATAGCTGCCAGGTGCCAGGAGAGTTGTTTGCTGAACAGAAACGCGACCAACACGATTTCACAAACCATAAACCACAACCCGTCGCGGGTGATCACGGTGCGATGGATTTCGATGATCGGTTTCCGGTGCCGAGTCAACGCGATGGCGATGCCGCAAAACGCCGGAATCAAGATCATGTTGTAGACCGCCGATCCGGCACAGGTCGCGATCGTCGCCCCAAATCCCTCGCCGGCGTGTAGACCGGGTTCCCCCGGCGGGGCAAGGACCGAAGCGTTCATGGCGTACAGGACGAAGAAAAACCCGGTGAATAGCTCGGGCAGCGAACTGGCAACCGCGTCCAAGGTCGCGCCGCGAACACTGCTGGGAATCCGCCACTGTTCGCCCAAATACTGCGCGGCGTCGGCGAACGGGTCGCACGCTTGCCAAATCACGATCGAAATCATCGCGATTTGAAACACCGCAAGTGTCAGGTTTGCGGCAACCGACGCGGGAGCCTGACTCGCCCAACCGTAGCTGGCACACAGCCCGAGGAAGCAGGCGGCGGTGACCCAGACGGCGAGGCCGAAGCGGGAATCAGGGGGGTGAGAATCAGACGGGGCGGAAGCGGACAATCGACTCTCGAGATGGGCGGGAACGGTGGCTGGACGAAACGAAGTGTAGTTGGGAGGGAAAAGTTTGCGGATGGGGCGCAGGAAAACACGGTCATGTTAAATTGCACGCATGACACAAACCGATTCCACAGAAATCCACCCCGCGGGTCTTCCCGTCGAACTGATCGCCACCGCCAACGGAGTGCTCGATTGGCGCTGGGAAGACACGTCGATCGCGGGCAAAACCTGGCCGCTGGCGGTCGCAGCGGACCCCGATGCGATGCTGATCGATGCTTGCAAACGGCAGGACGACGGTGAAACCGGCGTCATCGACCCCTTTTGGGCGGCCACCTGGCGGGCGGCGTCCGGTTTGGACCGTTTTTTAGAGACTCTACAACTGGACGGTCAATCGGTGTTGGAATTGGGTTGCGGAACGGGCCATGCCGGCATCTCCGCGGCACTCCGCGGTGCTCAGGTGACGCTGACCGACGGAGTGGAAGACCCCCTGCATCTGGTCCGGCTGAGCAGTCACCCGATCGCGGATCGTTGCGAGATCCGTCGGTTGAGATTCGGGATCGATCGACTGGACCGCAAATTTCCGATCATCTTGGGCAGCGACGTCACCTACCTGCGTCAATTGTGGCCGGAGCTGGAACAATGCTTGATGGATCATTTGGCTGCCGACGGCGTGGTCTTATTGAGTGATCCGTACCGCATCATCGCCAACGAGTTCCGCGAGTGGATCGGCAAGCGGCCCTGGGAATACACCGAACACAAGCTGGAAATGAAAGACGACCCCGAGCATCCGATCCGAGTGATGGAACTGCACGCGATTCAGCCGCAACAAGTGGCGTAAGCTCCCAGCTTGCGATCGCGACACCGCATGAGCAACGGGGTCAGGCCTCTTTGTTGACCGATTTGCATCAAAGAGGCCAGACCTTTTCAAGGGCTTGCGTCTCGCCGCTAGCAGGTATCACTCCGTTTGATGTCACAGGCGAGCGGCAGCAAACCGAGCATCCCGGAGGGATCACAGCGAGTAGCCGGAGGTCAGCCAATACCGCTAAGTTAAC
>NZ_JANZKV010000079.1:62233-66485 GCF_025060895.1 Stieleria sedimenti
CTTAACTTAGCGGTATTGGGAGGTCAGCGCTGCGCCACCTCCGGACCATGAACGCAATTCTCCCCTCGATCCCGGACTTCGACACCCTTCGGGGTCGCGGCAGTTGGGGGACCGGATATCCGGAGGTGTCGCTTCGCTCACCTCCGGCTAATCGCTTTGACCTCCGTCGGGGTCATGCCGAACGGTCTGCCGATCCGAAAACCGCCCGCTTCACCAATCACTTGCACGCAGTTCATCGGCGTTGCGGAGCTAACCGCGTTTTGATCTCACTGAAGCACTCGATTCAAGCACTGACCGCCAGTGTCGTTCCAACGATCCGCAAAAGGATGTTGAGTGCAAATCCAGCAGTCACAATCCAGAATGGAATCTTCGCTTCTTGGTAGTTCAGCAGTCCGTAAACGAACGTAAGTAAGACAATGGAGAGTAGGGTCATCATTGGGATGCAGTTTCCTTGTTGCTGAAGTGACGCTGACGTCGAGTTTGGAAAAGAGTTCTGTAGTAGAGCAGTACATCGTTCACGGCCTGGGCGGGGCATGCTGATACCGCCCAATCCTACGGGTCCTGGGCGGGCCGGTCAAGAATCTTGCTCGATCTATGCAAACACGTAGGCTTGAATGCGATCGATCGACCATTGGGTTTGATCGACGGTTCGCAGCGGTGGGATCAGGGTGAGGTAGGTCTCGGGTAATCCTCGATCACGCAGGAAGGACTCCGTCTTCTCGTAGTCGGCGTCGCGAAAAGCTTCCGCCCGCTGATACAGCCGAATCCCCAAGATCGCATCGGCAATTTGGGTGATCGTGGTTTGCCATGCCAGTTGATCGACACCGTCGGCGGTGAGGATGGATAGGCGATCAGTTTGACATTCCAACGCATCGATCACACTCTGTCGCCAAGAACGTTCCGAATCGTCGGCCGCATCCTGTTCGATCTCCATTCGTACTAAATCGTTGACTTCATAGAAAATGGCGTCGACGGTGGCGTCAAACATCGCCGCAGACGGCTCGATGGTTTCACGGCCCAACAGCGCCGATGTGACCCGCTCGAGTAACCACAGTCGCTGGCCGGCATCCCACTGGTCGAACCATTCCACGCCGTATGCCCACGCTTGCTCGCCGTCGCGCAACTCCGCGACATGATCATCGACCATCATCCCGATCGCCCCTCGCACCAGACCCGCTTCAGCACCCCGTAGATTTCGCAGTCCGTTTGTCGTCGGCCAAGGCATGTCGGATGATTCGCTCTGCTGACAAAGTGCAACGGGTCGTGTCGGATACGATTTTAGCCGCTTTCCCCGGGCGGTCGATCACCGTGCGACACGTCGATGGCGAAATCCCGGGTCGCGTTGAAATCGGGCACCCCACCGATGTTACAATGGAGGGGGTCTTCAAGGAATTCAAATGAGCGCGACGTTAAAATTGTCAGTCCTCGAGTACGAGCAAATGATTGCTCGAGGTGCATTTGCTGGTCTCGATCGCAAGATCGAATTCTCGCGTCACGACCAACATTCGACCGTGAGCCCAGCCTTCCATCCGTCTCTACAACTCCCGCTTTCGGATCTGTTTCTAAAAGACTAAGGATCAAACCTGCAACATGTATCGAATCGTCAGCTTCGCTTTGGCGACGGTCATCGGCTGCGTCGCGCTGTCGTGTAGCGCCGCCGAGCGGCCGAACATCGTGATGGCCTTTGCCGATGACTGGGGTAAATACGCCAGCGCGTACGCGACGCTCCAGCCCGGTGGCCCGTCCGATGTCATCTCGACGCCCCACTTCGACGCAATCGCCTCCGAGGGCATCCTGTTTACCCGGGCTTATGTCAGTGCGCCGTCGTGCACCCCCTGTCGCAGCTCGCTGTTGTCCGGTCAGCACTTTTGGCGCTGCGGTCGGGCGTCGATCTTGCAGGGTGCGATCTGGGACTTTTCCAATCCCGCCTATCCACTGATCCTGGAACAATCCGGTTATCGCATCGGTCACACCTACAAAGTCTGGTCGCCGGGATCACCCGCCGATGCGCCCCATGGAGCCAAACGCACGTCATTCAACGAACACGGCCGCAAGTTCAACGGGTTTTCTCAAAACGCGATGAAGGCCAAGGACCCAGAAGCGGGAAAGGTGGCGTTGCTGGATGAAGTCCGCAACAATGTTCGTTCGTTCTTGGATGCCGACGGTGACGGCGCGGTCGATGGAGACGCACCGTTTTGCTATTGGTTCGGGCCGACAAACTGTCACCGAAAGTGGATCGCCGGTAGCGGCAAGACACTGTGGGGAATCGACCCGGAGGACTTGAAGGGAAAGTTGCCGCCGTATCTGCCGGACGTCGACGTCGTCCGCGAAGACTTTGCCGATTACCTGGGAGAAGCCCAGGCGTTTGATGCATCGCTGGGCGTGATCCTGGAAGAACTGCGCCGCATCGGACAATTGGACAACACGATTCTGGTGGTCAGCGGCGACCACGGGATTCCGGGCGTCACCCGCGGCAAATGCAATCTGTACGATTTGGGGACCAGCGTTCCGCTGGCGATCCGTTGGCCCCAAGGTATCAAACATCCCGGCCGCGTCGTCGACGACTTCGTCTCGCTGCCCGACCTGGCACCGACGTTCTTGGAAGCCGCGGGCGAGCGTGTTCCGGAGGCGATGACCGCGAAGTCACTGCTGAACATCTTTGCGAGTGAACAAGGCGGACAAGTCGACCCGACGCGTGATGCCGTCTTCACCGGTCGCGAACGGCACGTCGCCAAAGCACGCCAGGGCAACAAACCGTACCCGCAACGAGCGATTCGCACGGACCAGTACTTGTACATCATCAACTTCGAGCCCGAGCGATGGCCGATGGGAGATGCGGCAGGATTCGGCAGAGCAGACGGTCCGATGCCGTCGCTGGAGTTGCTGCGCGAGAACACGTTCAGCGCGTTCGGCGATCTCGATGCGAGTCCCACCAAAGCTTGGGTGGTGATGCATCGCGACCAGGACCCCACCGCGTTTGACTTCGCGGTGGGCAAACGTCCAAGGTTCGAACTGTACGACATCCAAGCCGACCCGCACTGCATGGTCAACTTGGCGACGGATGTGAACCATCGCGTGACCCGCGAAGTGTTGCATGAGCGACTGATGTCGAAGCTCAAACAGACCGGTGATCCGCGGGTTTCCGATGACGTGGTGTTTGAGCGATCACCGTTTACGGATTAGGTGTCCATTGAAAACGAAGCGTTCCGCCAGGGGAAGGCAGATTGATTGGGGCGTCAGCCCAGTTTGGTCAGGAGGAGGACGAGCTTTCGTTTTTGGCTGAGCCGGACCATGGCATTGGGCGAAAGCTCGACACGGTTCTTGGCCTTGGCGATGTCGACACACAGCAATTTTGCGTTGTCATCGGAATCCGCGTCATCGGAATCCGCGTCATCGGACAGGGTCTCGGCATGAATCATCATGCATCGGTCGCCCTTGCGAAGCAGATAGACGGCGTCAGAGATGACCTCCTGGGGATCGGTCAACGGTTGAAAATCGAACCGGCCACTGACAAATTCGAGCTGTCGGTCACCGATCAGGACGGAAAACTGATTCAGGAAAGCTTCGTCGACGGAGTCCTTGGTGACGATTTGGCGATCCTGCGATAGTGGCGGCGTTTCTTGAACGTCGGGAGCGTCGTCGTCGGGTTGCTCGGATGGCGACTCGGTGGGCGTCGCGACCTTGCTCACTTCCTTGGCCCTTTCTTTCTCAGCCAGCCGTTCTAATTGCGGGAGATACGTTTCGAATTTTTGAATGATCTCGCGAGCCTTGTCTTGTTTCCGCTGCAACCGCCTGACCTGTCGATCACGATCTTTGGCTTTGGCGTCGACTTCCTTTTCGGGATCCTGGCGAAGGATCCGTTGTCGGCTTTCGCGGTATTTTTCGTAGGCTTCGTTCAGTTTGGTATGCGAATCGGCCCACTGTCGCTCGAGAAAAAAAGCTCGTGCGTCCATGATGGCCGGCGCCGAGCGGCTGCCGCGCAATTCACCGTACAGATCTTGCAAATCGTCGACCGTCATCGGTCGAGCTTTCGTCTTGTCGTTCAAGCAAGTTCACCGCCAAGAGGAAACAGAAGCGAGGAGACTGAAAGTTTAACACCCTTTGGTCCCGGCGTGTCAAACTTTCGCTGTGGCCAGGACAAGCCGTCAGGTACGAATGGCACGGGTAGACGTGTTGGTGTACAGGCTTCAGCCGCCCACATTCGCAGCGTCGCAGCGAGCGGCAATCGCCTGCAGGCCAATACCGCTAAGTT
>NZ_JANZKV010000008.1 GCF_025060895.1 Stieleria sedimenti
GTGGCAGAATGATGGGGTGGGGAATGGGAACTGGCTGACTTATTGTTTTGCCCCCATCGTCTTGCCCCTTCCGGCCGATCTCTTCATCATTCTGCCCGATATCATTCTGCCACCTCTTCTCTCCCGCGTCGCAGACGCCCGGCCCCTACCTGAGTTCCACGATTTGCAGGTTGCGGAACAGCACGTCGGTCTTGGGGTCGTGTCCTTGGATCATGATGGTTCCCGGTGACGTCCGTTTTCCTTTACGCGGGTTCTCGTGTTCTTCGCGGGTGTCTTCCCAGTCGCTGACTTGCACCCCGCCGACCCAGGCGGCGATTCGGTTACCGCTGGCATGCAGCAATACCGTCGACCACTCCCCGTTTTCTCCGGCGATCACGCGAGCGTCTTGGCGACGAAAGATGCCGCCGGTGCCGCAATCCAAGGGCGTCAATCGGTTGCCGTCTTTGAATCCGTTGTTGATCTGGCATTCATAGCCCATCATTTCATCGCCGGGGATGCAGCGAAAGAAGATCCCTGAATTCATTTCGGGGTCATCGATCTTGTACTCGGCGAGCATGAAGAAGTCGCCGTAGCTTTGTCGGGTTTCCAGTTGCGTCTTGCCGCCGAGTACGTGCAGGTCGCCGTCGTCGTTGATCGTGAAGGTCCCCTCCATCTCGGGGTATTTTTTCCATTGGGACAGTTCCGGATCGAGCATCGGTTGCATGCCCAGCGGGCGGATTTTGATGTTCTTGAATTCGACGCGTCCGGAATTGTGTTGTAATCCGATGCGGCGTGGTGCCAGGTCGACCGGATCGGCGTAACGACAGACGACGTTGCCCTCCAGAGACACGGTGACATCCCTGCCGTCGGCGATGACGGACATCGTTCGCCACTGCGTCGGCGTTTGCGGTCCCGCCGCTTCGCCGTCGACTTTCTGTCGCTGGACAATGCTGCCGGTCGGGAACGGGTTGTCGTCAGGGGCGATGTTGATTTCGTAGCAATCCGCGGTCACGTTTTCCGGTTTCAGCGGCGTGCGGACAAACACACCACTGTTGGTTTCTTGATCCGCTTTGAAATCGAATGTCAATTGAAAGTCGCCCCAGGTGGTCGAAGTGCACAGCAAGCATTGTTCGCCTTGGTCGACCACGATCGCGCCGTCCTCGATGCGAAAGTTGGCGTTGCCGGTGATTTCCCATCCGAACAACGTGTGTCCGTCGAACAGACGGACCCAGCCCGCCGCGGCTTCTTCGTCCGGCAGTCGTGCGGCCAGCAATTCGTCGGCGCTGGCCGAGTAGGTTTGCGGTGCGATCGGTTCGGTCGCCGGTTCCGTCTGGGCGGTTGTCTGCTGTGCGGTTGTCTGCTGCGAGTTTGCCTGCTGCGAGTTTGCCTGCTCGACTGAGGGTGTTTCCGGATCCTTCCGCGCGCACCCGATCAAGGAGGCTAACAGGGCAAGCATCACACAGCAGGGCAGGGTGGACGTCGAAATACTGGTGCGTTGCGGTTGATCGCGACGCGAGTCGTTCAGGCGCGGGTTCATGCGATTAGTAGCCATAGGTTTCAAAGTAGTGTTTCCAGGCGGAGCGAATGGTCGCTTCGTCTTGGGGAGACAATTGATGCCGGTTGGTTTGGTAGGAGCGGTGTTCGCTGGCGGCCCAGGATTCGATCACCGGGCGGACCGAATCAAAATCACTCAATCGCAAGGAGCGATAGATCGTTTCAAGCACGGTGACCGGATCGGCAACCAGGTCTTCGTAGCGGATGTCAATGATTCGGTTGGAGTCGATGGTCGGGCGATCGCGGAGGAAGGCGTCGTACATTCGCCGCAAGCAATCGACCACGTATTGTTTGTCAGCCGACAGTGGCTGGTCGTCGCCGTCGTCGGACGGATTGGTGGATGCGGCGGCGTCGGGGCGTCGGGCCACTTGCATGCCTTGGGCTTCGGCCAGTCCGGCCCATAGCCGACAGGTCGAGGGGAACAGGGCGCGGGGGTCGCGGGTGACGTGGATGAACCTCGCGTCGGGAAATTCTTTGGCCAGCTCGGCAATGCGGCCGGTGTGGGTGGGGCTTTTGATCACCAGGGGGCGTCCGGTCACGGTGCTGACCCCCAGCAAGAAATGTCTCAGGGCGTCCAGCCATCGGCGAAGCGCCGACGGGGAGACGTCCTGAAAGTCCAGGTAATTGAGATCCACGGGGGCTTCACAGGGAAACGCGATGTGGCGATAGGGAGACGGCAGCCCCAGGTTCATCAACGCGAATTCGTCTTCTTGGGGCCGTTCCCAGCCGGCCGCCATGTTGTCCATGGGGCGTTTTCCCGGTATCAGCCACGCGAAAAATTTTTGGAAAATCCACTCGGTGACCAGAAAGTGATGGGGCGCGAAACACTGAAAGGTCGTCGGGCTGCTGTACCGCTCATCGAGCACCAGCAGTTCGTGCAGCAGCGTGGTGCCGCTGCGCCAGTGTCCGATGATGAAGACGGGGGGGCCGTGCAATTCGGCCGATGCCAGCCGATTCCGGAAAACCAGTTGCTGGGTTCCCGCCAAGACCGTGTTCCAAGGTGTCGCCAGCGAAACGCCCAGCAAATTCGGCAGCCGGCTCGGGTGGATTCTGAACCGCCCCTGACGCAGCAGGCCCCACCAGGTCAGCGGTCGCATCCCGTGCCAAAATCGCGGGGCATACCAAGGGTAGCGGTGGAACTCGGCCGCCGGTTTTCCCGCGGCTTTGTCGTCGGGGGCGGCCATCCGGCGGTGCGCAGAATCGGTCAACGAAGGTCGCTGCGGGGTTAAAAGAGAGAGAGCGAAAGACGGGTTTTGGAAGACAATCGTGCAGACGAGCGGAACCAAACCGCTGGGGCCACAGAACCAAACGCTCCGGAGCACTGAACCAAACGGTCGCAAACGCTGTACGGATGGCTAAACCCTAATCTAACTCAGCCCACCCCGATCGCGAAAGCGCTACGCACGCGCTACAATCTGCCAGCATGAGTGATTCTACTGAATTATCGTTTGCGGATCTTCAGCGGCATATTCGTCAGATGTACCACGAGAAGGACGTGGCCAGGGGGGTGGAAGGCACGTTCATGTGGCTGATGGAGGAGGTTGGAGAACTTTCGTCGGCCTTGCGGGGCGATGATCGAGCCAATCTGGCCGAAGAGTTCGCCGACGTGATCGCCTGGTTGACCACCATTGCCAACGTCGCCGAAATCGACCTCAACGCGGCCCTGGTCGCCAAGTACGGCGGGGGATGTCCGGGGTGTGGCAAACTGGTTTGCGAATGCCCCGATTCAGAGAAGCCATGACAGACCACGTCAAGTTCGCGGCAGTCGCTGCGCTCGTTCTCCTGTTCTCGGCCCCCGTTGCGGTGGCGGAGCAGGAACCGGCGGTAGCGGAAACCACTCCGGCGGCCGTCGTCGTTGGAATCAACGGACACTATCGAGTCGGCCGGCCGACCGCGATCCGCTTGGCCGAATCGATCCGTTCGGCGATGGAAACGGACGGCCGGTCGCGTTCAGAGTTCACGTTGGAGACGCTCGACGGCGACGGCGTGCGGGTACGCTATGGGACCTATCCCACCGCCGATTCCGAGCCGATCGAACTGGGTTACGTGGTGCCGGGCTCCGAGGCCGCTCCGCTGCAGATTCAACGCACGACCGAAGCGGGCACCGAAGTGGTCGTCCAAACACGGTTTCCCGCCGCCGGCCGACCGGACCGCGGTCCGTCGATGATCTCCGCTGGCATGCCCTGGATCGTTTCGGTCGGTGATCCGCTGGGCGTCGACCAAATCGGCGCGTCCAACGTGTTGCTCGACAAAGCCGCTCGCATCGCCGTCACCCGAATCGGCTCGGCCGACCGTTTGCCCTTTCAGTCGCTCGGCTACGACGGCGTCGACATGGTGATGGTCAACGCCACCGGCGTGCCGGTGCTGGAGGCGATGACGGGGGCACAGGCCGAGGCCTTGGTGTCATGGCTGCGCCGTGGCGGGCGCTTGTTCGTCACGCTCGGCGAGGCCACCGAGCGAACCTTGCAGGCGGCACCGTGGCTGCGTTCGCTGTTGCCGGTCGAGGACGTCACGCTCTCACGCTATGACCCCGCGGCCTTCGAAACCTTCACTTCCAGCCAGACGCCGCTGGACGTTTTTCAAGGCATCAAACTGCCCCGACGCGAGGGCCGTGTGTTGATCTCGGGCCGCACGACGCGTCGCGTTTCCGCCGTGCTGGGTGCCGACTACGTGATCGGACTGGGACACCTGACGGTCGTCACGGCCGACTTGGATGCACCCCGCTTTGCCCAGTGGCCCGAGCGTTTGGATCTGGTCAAGCAAGTCGTGGGCGAATTGCTCGAAGAACAGACCGGAGAGCGGGACAGTCGAACTGGTTCGACATCGTTCTCCGATTTGGCCGGCCAGATGCGAGGTGTGTTGGATCAGTTTGTGATCAAGCCACGCTTCAGTTTCTCAGTCGTCTCGGTCGTCGTGATGTTATTGATCGCCTTGATCGGGCCGCTGGATTACTTGTTGATCAACCGCGTGTGGGGAAAGCCGCTGTTGGGATGGGTGTCGTTTCCGCTGATGGCGATCGCATTGTCGGTATTTCTGGTCATCCAGGCCGCGCCCAAAACCGTCGCCGACGCGGCGGACACCGACTCGGCAGGCGGCGACTCGACCGGCACCAATTCGACCGCCGCCGCTTCCGCGACGTCCGCGTTGTGGCGGGCGAATCAATTTCAAGTGACTGACATTGATCTGGTCGACGGGGCCGGACGCGGGTTCGCGTGGTGCTCGTTGTATTCACATGACCCGGCGCGGGTGGATTTGCGCTATCGGGCTCGTGAGACGCTGGCGCCGCTCGAACCGAAATCGAGTGGACAGCCCGGTTGGACCACCGCTCGCTCCTTTGTCTTTCCCATGGGGTATCCCGGCCGAGAGTTCGGCGGCATTCAGTTGGCCGGGGAGAACAGCGTGTTTGAAGCGTACTCGGTGACGCCGTCGAGGATCGGTCAAGAGGTCGGTCAAGAGGTCGGTCGTGGTGTGAAGACAGAACTCAACGGTTTGACGATCGCCCCACGCAGCAGCAAGTCGATTGCGGCACGGTACTCGTTCACCGCCGACACCGACCGGGCCGTCGCCGTGATCCGCCGTCCGGGAAGCGAGTTGTTGCGGGGCACGCTGGTCAACCCGTTGCCCTATGACATCCTCGATGGCGTCCTGATCTATGGAAACTGGGTGTATCTGTTGCCGACGCGTGTTCCCGCCGGATCGAGCGTGGCGGAGTTGAGTGAGTTGCGACAGAAGAATTTTCGTTGGCGTTTGACGCGACAACAGTCGGCCGACAAGAGCACGACGGTGACGACGCCGTGGTCGCCGAGTGATTTTTCAGACGCCAAACGGGTCGCCGAAATGATCTTGTTTCATCGCGCCGCCGGGGGAGAACTCTACACCGGGCTTGGGCACCACGTGCTCGGCGATCTGGATCTCTCGGACTTGTTGGTCGAGGACCGATGTCTGTTGATGGGGCGGACGGAGCAACCGCTGTTTGAATTGGAAGTAAAAGAAACGATGGATGATTCAGCGGGATTCATCCAGCCCGGTGGTCGGGTGTTGTCGATGGTGCGCGTCGTCGTGCCGGTCCGTTCGACTCGCCTGAACTGATTCGCCAGAACTGAACGAGAAAAGACTCCCGTGATCAAGACAGTCGATTTGACAAAAAAGTACGGCGATGCGTTTGCGATTCGCAGCATCGACCTGGATCTCAATGCAGGCGATCTGTTCGGGTTCATCGGGCCCAACGGGGCGGGCAAGACCACCACGATGCGGATCATCGCCACGTTGCTCGAACCGAGTTGGGGCGAGGCGTACGTCTGTGATCATTCGGTCCACACCGCCCCCAAAGAAATCCGCCGCCTCGTCGGTTACATGCCCGACTTCTTCGGCGTTTACGACGACATGACCGTGGTCGAGTACTTGGAGTTTTTCGCCGCGGCATACCGAATCAACGGCCAGCAACGACGAGAACGCGTCAATGAAATGCTGGAAATCGTCGACCTGGAATTCAAACGCGATGCCTTTGCCAACACGCTCTCACGCGGACAAACCCAGCGACTCGGGCTGGCACGCACGCTGTTGCACGACCCCCAAGTCCTGCTGTTGGATGAGCCCTTGTCGGGACTCGACCCCCGGGCGCGGATCGAGATGCGCAACTTGTTGCGCAAGTTGGGCGAAATGGGGAAAACGATCATCGTCAGCAGTCACATTCTGCCCGAGTTGGCCGACGTGTGTAACAAGGTCGGCATCATCGATCGCGGTGAACTGAAGCAAAATGCCGAAGTCACTGAAGTGATTCGGATGGTCCGTGAACACGTCGTCTTGGTGATCCAGCCGAACCGGCCGGACCAGTTGAATGCGATCATCGACTTGCTCGCCCAGCACGACAAGGTCCAGAATTGCGAACTCGGTGATGCGTCGATCCGAGTGGTGTTGAAGCCCGATGTCGAAGAGTACAGCGACTTGCCGAAACTGTTGATCGAACACGAGATCGATCTGAAGCGGTTTTCGGAGGAAGAGTTGGATCTGGAATCCGCCTTTATGGCTCTGACGAAGGGGACCAGTACCCGTATGTAGGTGTCTCGCCGCGACGGTTGCCGTTGTGTTGCCGTTGTATCGAGCACCCCAAACGACCGACTGTTCATCACAACCCGGCTGATCGGATGATGGAACGTCCGGGGCGGGATCGACGTGCTAGGATCATGGTGGGTGAGGTTGCTCGTGCGATCCTCGTTTTTCCAAGATGCCGAAATCACTCTGATGCCCCCAACACGCTGATGCCAGACCAGGTGATGCCAGACCAGTGGTACATCAAGACCAAGAATGGAAAACGTGGTCCGTATTCGGTCCAGCAGCTGCAACGCTACGTTGACGCCGGCGCCATCCTGCCCAATTCTGGAGTGGGAAATGGGCAAGGTCCGTGGGTGGCCGCAGCAACGGTCCGGGGATTGAGCTTTCCGTCCGAATCGATCGCGAAAGTGCGTGCGACCACTCAGGCCGCGAAATCGTCGGTCTCGACCGGGAACGCCGCCGACGCCACGCTGAATCAACGGGCGGCCGAGCTGCAGTCGCGAGAACAGGCATTGCAGGTTCGGGCGGAAGCGTTGAACGCCCGTGACAGCGAGTTAGATGCCCGTGACAGTGAGTTAGATGCCCGTGGCAGTGAGTTAGATGCTCGTGACAGTGAGTTAAATGCCCGTGACAGTGAGTTAAATGCCCGTGACAGTGAGTTAGATGCCCGTGGCAGTGAGTTAGATGCCCGTGGCAGTGAGTTAGATGCCCGTGGCAGTGAGTTA
>NZ_JANZKV010000080.1 GCF_025060895.1 Stieleria sedimenti
AGAGAGGGCTCGCGCTGCAAATGTCTTAACGCCTACCGACAGGATCAATCCCGCACTTAACCCATTGGCATCCCGAAGGGATCACAGCGAGTAGCCGGAGGTCAGCGCAGCGCCACCTCCGGGCCACGCCCCCAATCCTCCCCTCGACCCCGGACGGGGTCGCAGCGAATTCCGGCACCCCGCCGAGTGCACCCGCCAGCCAAATGGAAACCTCAGAGACCGACCGAAAAACCAAGGGCGATCGCTGCGGCAAGTCGTTTTCCCAGCCAGCCGAATGCAGAAAGAAGGTAGGAAAATTTCGGGTAGGAAAACGGGTGGCGGAAAGACGAGAAACCCGGCAAACACTGTGCACTCTTTTCCTACCCCAAATTTGCCTACCTTTGTCTCCAACCGATGCATCGGCGCCGGGCCACGTCGCACGACCTACCCAACGGAACTCCGTCCGCTTCGGAAGTCTTTTGCACGCAGTTCATCAGCGTCGCGGTGCAAGCTGCGTTTTGATCTCATGGGTGCACTTCAAACATCCCAAGACGCTCGACTCCCAAGGATCGCCGCGGCGTGTGTTCTGTCGGATTCGTCTTCAAGTAAGAGAAAAACAACTCGGACCACACAACGCGAGCAACGAGGGAGTCATGCGCCGCTGAATCACACGAAGGGCCGCAAGAGATCAAGACGGCTGTCGCACCAAAACGCTGACGACCTGCGGCCAGAGGATTCAAGAATCTGGCGTCAGCTTTTCGGCCCGGAGTCCCACGCAACATGAGCCCACCGCGACCGCACATCAACCGCCGAAGCGGAAAGCAATTCGATGAAGTTCAACGTTTGGGTTCACCAAGTTCCGGCAGCCAGCGAAATTCAGCGTGTAACATTTCAAGTTGACCCTCGCAGTGTTGTTCCGTGCCGGGGATCAGATTTTCCATCATACGCCGTAGTTCGAGCCAAATCATCCGAAAGAAAATGTAATCGTTTGGCTGTCGAGACAGTACCTGAAATCGTTGCCCTGTTCCCAAAGGCACAATCTCATGGTGTTCCGCAACGCACTTCCCAGATGCCTCGAACAATTCATGACATGCATCAAGCTTAAATGCCTTCTCACCTTTCCGAACAATGAAGCTGCTGCATTCAGAACCGGGCACACCAAAATTGACGAGTGGAAGCTCGGAAAACAAACCGTCACTTTCCAGGCCAGCCAGAGCATCCAACAACCGATCGCGTCCTATTGCTGCCGTAAAGTACGGGGCACCACCCTGAGTCCTGTCCCCGGACCAGACAATCGTTCCATCGTCAAACGCTGCGAACATCAAGCGGGCAAATGGAGGCGTAATGCTTCCATACGCAACGAGCGCAAACACGTTTCCAGCCGTGCTGAGATTCCGTCCAATAATGTTCAAAACGTGCTCCCAATCGCACTTCGGTTAAAATCACGGGAAACGGGCAAACGACTCGCAAGCAGACCAAAACAACACGACTACCGTACTCCCGAACATGTCATGGTTCTGCTCTTCTCTGCGAGTGGAGTAGAGCACTGCAGGCGGCCAACATGCCAAGCACGATACCAACAACAGCGAATCTCGTCACAGTTGACACCTGCGATTCCATCAAATCCCGTTTGATTGCTGCACGCAACTCGGCCGGGGAATAGTTCAAAAGCAATGAGTTCAATTGAGATTGGCATTCGTGCCAACCGTCCAACCGAGCGGCGTTCCAATGATCGGGTCCGCTGATCGTAACCCATCCAGATTCTGTAGTTTTCCAGAGCGGTTCACCATCGAACTTCGCATCAGTGTAGAAACATTCCAAGCATTCGAGCCATGCAGCCTTGTGATTAGCGCGGTAGGTAGTTGGACCGTCGTCCGTTTCGAATTCCTGTGGTCCTGTTCCTATCTGCTTCCTCGGCCAGGTGATCTTTCGATTGAATTCGTCGGGAACGCGGGGAACGCGATACGAAATAAGTTCTTGAACAGCGATCGCTTGTTCATGTTGTGAACCTACCCAGCAAAACGAAAGACTTGCCATCGAAGCGAGTGCCAACGCAACGGTGAGCAAAAATCTCATTCAGCTGAAGTGCACTTGATTATCAGTAGCGAATTGCAATCGATCCGCGCATGGCGAGCAACGGGGAGAGATCGTGCGCCAGAATTTTGTCCGCCTTCACATAGGCCGGTGATGAGACTCGATTAGAGCGGATCCCGGCGGAGGGTGCCAGCGTTCTAATCCCAGGCGAACTCGAGCTGGCTGGCAGCAGGTCGGCCGGCTTCGGCTGCGACCGCCCTTGCACTTTCTTGTTCGTCTGTCGCACTACCAGTTGATTTGTTTCATGTGCGAAAAACCTTCCTCCATCGCCGCGTCCACGGCATCCCGAAGGGATCACAGCGAGTAGCCGGAGGTCAGCGCAGCGCCACCTCCGGGCCACGCCCCCAATCCTCCCCTCGACCCCGGACGGGGTCGCAGCGAACTCCCCCCACCGCGAACGCACGTCAACCGTCGAAGCGGTAAACAATTCGATCAAGTTCAACGTTCGGGTCAACCAAGCTGCCGCCCAAAATGGACCATTTCTGGAACGTCAGAGCGGCAACTTTGGTTCAGTCCTTTGCTACCCGCGGTTAATCATTCAGCCGGGCGATGTGGTGCGGGCTTCCTCGCTGCCTTCAAAAACAGCGAGTTCTTCGTTGAGCCTAGCGATTAGCTTGCGAATACCGGCCTTTGTAAACCCCTTCTCGCCAATTGGATGATCGCGCTGAATCGACTCCAGTCGTGATTGCAAATCGCGCAACTCTATCTGCGCTTTTTCGTATTCGGTTGCATTTGTAATCATAGCTCGATTTCCACAATCCCTTTCCGGCGACCATCTGCTTCGCGCGTCCGCCCAAAGAATTCTACCCAGTCGTCCCAGTCACGTCTATCTTCGGCCGCAAATAGCTCTTCAGGTCGGCGCGTGACGAGCATGGAATCGAGCTCAACAACTTCCATATCGCCGCGGTTAAGGCGGTCGGCAAAATCAACCGGAATCCAAATCACCGCGTCAATGTCATCTGGCTCTGGTTTCGATGTAACGAAGCTACCGTCGATAAAGAAACGCTTCGCGCCAATGATACGGGCAAGTTCAAGCCAACGTCGAAGCCGAATCGTCAAACGCCGGCGTTGCCGCGTTGACGCTCCGAATCGAAAGGTCACTTCCGCTTCAGTCGCAACATGAACGCCATTGGGCAAGTAGCCATCATCGCGAAAATCTGGGATCATGATTTTGTGATAGCGTCGTCCAATTTTGTCGGGTAACGAATTGCGATCTACCCGCGCATGCGGAGGAACGGGGATCCATCGGGCGCCAGAACTTTGTCGCTCCTCAGGTGGGCCGGTCACAGGACCTGTTTAGAACGGATCATACCACACGGTGCCAGTTTCTCAGGCCCACGAGAACTCGAACTGGGCGGCGGGAGCACGGTCCGGTTTGGTCTCCAGCTCCTTTGCACTTTCTTGCTCTCTTTCAGGCACCAGTCGTACCAGGTGCGAAAAACCTTCGCCCATCGCCGCCTCCACCGTATCCCGAAGGGATTGCAGCCAGTAGCCGGAGGTCAGCGCAGCGCCACCTCCGGGCCACGCCAATAATCCTCCCCTCGACCCCGGAGGGACGTCAATTTTATGACTGCAAGATTCATGGCTCCCTTCTCCCCCACAAATCGCAACAAGCTTGCTTGTCGATTTGTGGGGGAGAAGGGCTGGGGATGAGGGGGCTGGTGATCGGTTTTGCAGCCCACATCGATCGTCGCGGAAGTCGCTAAGCCTTTCGGGACGCCGGCCCTCTCTGGCGTTTGCTTGCTGCGCAAACGCCGTCTCTCCCAGAGGGAGAGAATCTAAATCGGTTGCCAAATCGTGCAGTAAAAGAATCGACATCCCTCGCAGCGGCAGTGGGCGGCTAAAGCCCAATACCAGCGGTTGCTGAATCCGCTTTTCCGACCGGCCCTTACTCTGCACTCGGCGACAACGTTAGACTGACGGCATCCCTGTTCACTTCGAGGTGCCATCATGAACAACCCTGTCTTTCGACTCCCTCTCGCC
>NZ_JANZKV010000081.1 GCF_025060895.1 Stieleria sedimenti
AGCCGCCCACGGTCGCTGCGTTGCAGCGACGGGAAATCACCTCAACGCGAGACACCAGCGGTTTCTGAATCTCGTGCCATTCGGGACAGTCTTTCTGAGTCTAATCATTGACGACACACGAGGTATGGTTCCGATTTTCCGTGAGAGGTCGGGCGGACCGTACCGTGATCACCCTACAGGAACGATGGTTTGGCAATCAGTTTGATCGACGCTTCGATCTTAGTCTTCTACATGCTGGCGATGGTGGCGTTGGGCGTGTGGGTGGGGCGAGATCAGAAAGATCTTTCGGGGTACCTGCTGGGCGGGCGTGATTTGCCGTGGTGGGCCATCCTGGGTTCGATCGTCGCCACTGAAACCAGCACCGCAACCTTCTTGAGCGTGCCGGGGATCGCGTTCGCCGCAGGCGGCGACATGCGGTTCTTACAGCTCGCGCTGGGTTTTCTGTTGGGCCGCGTGATCGTCGCCACTGTGCTGGTGCCGCTGTACTGCCGCGGCAAAATCTTTACGGCCTACCAAATACTGCAACAGCGATTTGGGGGGGCGAGCAAGCAATGTGCCTCGCTGTTGTTCCTGATCACACGGAATCTGGGTGACGGATTACGGCTCTTTTTAGCCGGCATCGCACTCGAAAAGGTGCTGGGAATCGACCTCCACCTCTGCATCGCGTTGATCGGCATCGCCACCATCCTGTACACGTTCTTTGGTGGGATGAAGGCCGTGATCTGGAGCGACTGTCTGCAACTGGTCGTTTACATGGCCGGGGGATTATTGGCGCTAAAAATCCTGGCCGGGTTCTTGCCCGGAGGTTGGGCAGAACTGTGGGAATTTGGCAACTCCAGCGGACGATTTCAGCTGCTGGATTTCCGCTGGCAGTCGACGGAAACATTCAGCCTTTGGACCGAGACGTACACGTTTTGGTCGGGTTTGATCGGAGGTGCAGTGTTGACGTTGGGGACCCATGGTACCGACCAAATGTTTGTCCAGCGTTATTTGTGTGCCCGCAGTTCGCGCGACGCGCAACGTGCGGTGATTGCCAGTGGCGTGGTGGTCTTCGCTCAATTCGCGCTATTCCTACTGCTGGGTGTCGCGTTGGCCGCTTTTTACAGCACGGTCGAACCTCAATCGTTCGAACACAACGACGAAGTCTTTGCGACCTTCATCGTCGATCATCTACCGATCGGCTTGGTCGGAATCACCTTGGCTGCAGTTTTCGCGGCGGCGATGTCGACACTTTCCAGCTCACTGAATTCATCGGCCGCCGCCGCCGTCTCCGATTTCTACGCGCCGTGGGCCTACCCCGAAATTGCCGAGGATGATTCCCAAACCGATCACTCACGCAAACTGCTGTCCGCCGGTCGCGTCTTCACGATCGTTTTTGGCGTGCTCCAAATCGCCATCGGCATGGGAGCCAGCTACCTCTCCCGCAGCGTCGTCGGCGATGCCTTGGCGATCGCGGGCTTTACCGCGGGCATCTTGTTGGGAGTGTTCGGGCTGGGCATGTTCAGCCGCTCGGCCCACCAACGCGGCGCCCTGGTGGGAATGGTGACCGGGATCGCTGTGTTGACCGCGGTCAAATTCGGAACCTCCATCTCCTGGCCTTGGTTTGCAATCATCGGATCCCTCACCACCTTCGCCTCCGGGTTCCTTGCCAGTCAATTCTTTCCATCACTATCCCCTGCTGTATCGACCGTCGAGGAAAACTCGCGACGCGACGAGGAATCAAGATGAACAAGCATGTTTTCATTTCACTGTTATTCACCCTTGCTCTGATGACGAGTTTGCCGCGTCATGCCGCCGCGCAAGTTTTGGCGGGCATTGATGTGCTCCAACGGGACGAATTCCAACAACTCGCCGGCCGCAAAATTGGCTTGATCACCAACCATACCGGCACAAACGCTCGCGGAGTCTCCACCGTCAAGCTGTTCCATGAATCACCGGACGTCACCTTGGTGGCTCTGTTCAGCCCCGAACACGGTTTCGCCGGTGTCTTGGACCAAGCGAACATCGATGATCAACGCGACTCGCTGACAGGCTTGAACGTCCATAGCTTGTACGGCAAGACCCGAGCCCCCACGCCAGAGATGCTCGAGGGGATCGACACACTTGTGTTTGATATTCAAGACATCGGAACGCGTTTCTATACCTACATCTCTACCATGGGCGGGGCGATGAAAGCGTCTGCCCAACACCAAATCCGTTTTGTGGTGTTGGACCGACCGAACCCGATCAATGGTGTCTCCGTGCAAGGTCCCGTGCTGGATCCCGGCGACGAATCCTTCGTCGGTTACCACCCAATCTCCGTTCGCCATGGGATGACGGTCGGCGAATTGGCAATGATGTTCAAATCCGAATGGGAACTTGATCTCGACTTGCAAATCATTCCCGTCGAAGGCTGGGATCGCAGCAAAATGTTTGACGCCACAGGACGTCTCTGGGTCAACCCGTCTCCGAACATGCGCAGTTTGACGCAAGCGTTGCTCTATCCGGGAGTCGGACTGCTGGAAACCACCAACGTCTCGGTCGGACGCGGTACCGACACTCCCTTCGAAGTTTTGGGCGCCCCCTGGATCGACGCCACCACGCTGGCACGCGAGTTGAACGCTCAACCACTCGACGGAATCCGGTTTGTGCCGATCGAGTTTACGCCCGACACGAGTAAACACGAGGCTCAAAGGTGCGGTGGCGTCAACCTGATCGTGACCGACCGGGCCGCGTTTGACCCGCTGGAGACCGGACTGACGTTGGCCACCACACTGCATCGACTCTATCCCCAAGATTGGCAAACAAAGTCGCTGAACCGTTTGCTGGTAAGCGAAAAAACACGCGACGGAATCCTCAGCAGAAAATCGGTTGAACAATTAGTTGCGGCCTACCAAGATGAACTCAGCGATTTCAAACACCGCCGAGAAGCGTTCTTGCTGTACCGCGATTCCGGCAGAGACGAACCGTGAATGCGACGCCGGGTCAATTGCAGCTGGGACTGGAAACCTGTGTGGCGGAGCGACCGCGGGTGCTGCAGTCCGCACGAATCGGATTGCTGATGAACCGTGCGTCAGTCGACCGGGATCTTCGCCTGGCGTGCGATGTTTTGCACGATGCGTATCCGGGTCAAATCGCCGCCCTGTTCACGCCCCAGCACGGGCTGTGGGGTGATGCCCAAGCCAACATGATCGAAACCGACCACAGCTGGCACCCGGGTTTGAACGTTCCGATCTATAGCCTGTACAGCGAGTCGCGACGACCGACACCGGAGATGCTGGCCGGGCTCGATTGTTTGGTCATCGATCTGCAAGACGTTGGCACGCGCGTTTACACCTTCGTGTGGACATTGCTCGAGTGCCTGCACGCTTGCGCCGATGCAAACGTTTCCATCCTGGTGCTGGACCGGCCGAATCCGATCGGCGGCCGGATCGTCGAAGGCCCGCTATTGGATGATGCCTATCGCAGCTTTGTCGGCGGGGCATCGATTCCCATGCGCCATGGACTGACGATGGGAGAGTTGGCGTTGTTGCTGCAATCCGAATTGCGAATCGACGTTTCGCTGGAAATCATTCCTGTCCGGGGATGGTCGCCCGACGACACGTTCGATTCACTGCATCGCCATTGGCTGTTACCGTCGCCAAATTTACCGACCACGCAATCCGCCATGGTCTATCCCGGCCAAGTTTTACTGGAAGGAACTAATTTGTCCGAAGGCCGCGGCACCACCACGCCCTTCGAAGTCGTCGGGGCACCGTTCATCGATCCCGACACACTGATCCAAACGCTCGACGACATCGACTTGCCCGGCGTTCATTTCTTGCCGCTCTATTTCCGCCCCACGTTTGACAAATGGGCGGGCCAGTTGTGCGGCGGCATCTCGATCCACATCACCGACCCTCAGCAGTTTCGATCACTGAAAACATCGATCGCCATCCTGTCGGTGATCCAGCACCATTGGCCCGACGAATTTCGCTGGCTCGATCCACCCTACGAGTACGAAACGCAGAAGCCACCGATCGACATCATCTATGGTTCTAGCCGGTTACGACAAGAATTGAATCAAGGGCACACGATCGACGATCTCGCCGAACTCGACGTAACATCGTGGAACCAGCGAAGTTGCAAATTCCAACTCAACGATCCGAAAGAAGATCGTTTTCGTGGTTGAGCGAGGAAGATTTTCACGGACCGTCCACAGAGCCCGAAACTGCTGTTTCGTTCGCCGCACATAACCGTTCCAAATACGCCTCGGCCTCCGGCGTCAGCTTGCTGATCCGGACCGTGGTCAAATGTTGCAAAGCTCCTAGCGGTTGAACGTCTTCCAACGTCACCACGTTGCGATTGCGTATTTGCAGCCACGACAATTCCTTCAACTTGGCAATTTCCTGAAACGTTCCCTTGTTCGGATAAAACCTGCCGTACAGAGAAAGTGATCGCAGCGAAAGTCCATCGACGAATCGGAGAGGCGTCGACACATCGTTGTACAACGTCAGTCCCTGTAATTGATCCATCTGTGACAAAAACGGCCAGACGAACAGGTGGTTGCGTATCAGCAGGTCGATCGGCGGGTTGATCGCTGCGACAATCTCGAGATCACGGGCCAGGTTTTCATCGACGTTGAGATCCAATTCTTTCAGGCCCAGGTCAAGCCATTTATGCAGCAAAGCGCGTCTCAGCGGCCGAGATCGAATCGTCAAACGATACTTCCAACGCGTACTGGGCTCGTCAATAAACTCGACATACCCGTCGTACACGCCGACGGTTCGCAACCCCATCGGCAACCAGGCGGTGATTCCGTCGAGGGTGATGTCGGGTCTAGCAGTATCCTTTCGGTTTGCGATATCGATCCGGCCAAAAGGCTTCGGATCGATCAGTTGCAATCGACGATCATCGAGATCGCACAACTGCAGATCAAGCTCTCCAGCCCGCAGCGAGCTGATCGCCCTGCATGCCTGATCGGTGAGTTCACATTGACGCAACAGTAACCTGCCCATCCTTGAGGTGTCCGTCTGGCAAAACATCTGTATCTCGTCGGCGTCAAAGTCCCACAAAAAACACGAACCGACCGGTTGCAGCTGACCAATCGATGCGAGTTGACGCATCACGCTTCCATTCATCCGACTGCTTTCCTGGTGGTAGAATTCCGCGGAAAACACCAACCGACTCAGACACGGCAAATCACTCAAACGGCCAAGCGTTGACGGAACAATCCGAGTGTCGTGAAGATCCAACGCCTCCAGCATCGGGCACGTGGTCAGATGATCGATCGCGCCGCTGGTGATGTTGTAGTTGCCCCACAGCGACAATCGTTTCAGTCGCTTGCACTTGACCAATTCGGCGACGTCATCGACAGCGATCCCGGTGCGATTGAGATACAGTCTCTCTAACGATTCAAGATGTTCGATTCCCACCAGACCGCCACGGCGAATCCGACTGTGCGACAGATCAACTTCAATCGGCGTGGCCCAGAAGTAACCCGTCCGAGCATGCAACCCATCCAGGAAGGACGCACGGTACTTCACCTTCCCACCAAGCGATTCGAATCGCGTGACGGTGCTGTGAACCCGCGCATGACGCTGATAAACGACGATGCCCACCGCCGCAACAACGGCTAGCAGCAGGAGTGTTCGAATCGAGAATCGAATTCGTTTCATCCGGGACATCCAAACGCGGTTTTCTGAGAAAAACAGCCAAATCAAGCTCACCGTGACGCGATGACTCCAAACCTGTCTCGACTTTCGGTTAGTTTAACAACTTGATCGAAGCCGGCTTTTTCGCCGCGGCACAGAATCATTCACCATGTTGCCCCCCTTGAGATGTCTGGCGTTATGAAACCCGCAACCCTCTTCTGGACGTTTTTACTATTCAGTTTCATCGTGATGGAGCATCCCAAAGCCTCCGCAGCCATCGTCGGGTACACAGACTACGCATCGTTCCAATCTGCCGCGTTCGGCAGCGAAAGTGTCATTGATTTTGACTCAATCCCCGGCGGCAATAGCATCAACACGATTGACGACGTCACGTTCTCGAGCGGCGGATCCATGAGTGTTTATGTGACCGACGGTATCACCGACGGCACCATCAGCCCCGATAATTTCATTGGCAACGCAAACTTTGCTTTTCCTGAATTCGAGAATGAAGTGATCACCATGAGCTTCGGCACTGGACGTTCCGCCGCGGGCATCTTCGTTGTCTACGAAGGCTCCTTGTCGACCTCGTTCTCGCTCACGTCGGCAGGCGGCAGTCAGTCGCTCGAAGCAACAAGTACCGTGATAGATTTGCCAGGCCCCGCAAATGGCTACTTTCTCGGGTTGGTCGACAATACGGGGGCGAACAGCATCAACAGCGTTTCGCTCCAAAACCCGACCTCAGATCGCCCTTACTATTTTGACAGCCAAACAAGCTTTATCGCTAGCCCCGTTACGATTCCTGAACCCGGTTCCTTCGCGATGCTGGCTCTAGTCGGCAGCGTTGTGGGTTGCCGCCGGCGACGCTGAACCGAGCACGGCTGCACGAGGGGCGGATGATCCCGCCAGTGTCGGATGGTCCGGACGAACGAGGCCATTTGGTGGGGCATCCGTTCGAATAGAAATTATGGAACGTCGCAGAATATTCTCGTCATTAGCATTCCTCCTGGCTGCCTCCGCCGTCAGGGTGAGCGCCCAGACTGCTGCGGAGCAATCTGAAACGACCGACACGACCGAAGACCTCGCCCATCGGCTCGGCATTTCACTCGACCGCTTGCGTGGTTTTCTGATCGGATCGCTTTTGGGAGACGCACTTGGCGGACCGATCGAGTTTTCCGATCCCGACCGTTTGCCCGACGACATGCCGCACGTCCGTGATTGGAAGGCCGGAACGAAACTGACAGCGACACACTGCGAAACTCTTGCCCGAACGCTTCGGCTGCGTGGCTACGAAACGCTACGCCCCGAAACGGCGCCCTTTGGACCGTGGCGAAAACGTGCACCGGCAGGCACCATCACGGACGATTCGCGTCACAAGATCATTCTATTGCGTGCAATCAAGCGAACGCTTGATAACCCCCAGCAAGGCCCGTCACGCTCGACCGCTCGCGTTTGGCAGCCGAGTATTTGCGTCAGCTGCGACACGTGGATGAAACCGCCGAATCGACGGCAGCGCTGGATCATGACGGATTCAAACCCTACCGTGACGCCGCCCGTTGGTGGACGGCCAAGTCACAGCACGCACCGGCCAACGTTGCTTCCGAACCGGCGTACCCTCCCGAGCGACTTTGGGCAGGCGTGGCCAATTGCTCCGGCCAAATGGCGTTGCTTCCCCTGGCCGCCGTCTTTCCAGGAAAACCTGTCGCGGCATACGAAGCGACCTACGCCATCGACTTTTTGGATTCCGACCGTGCGGTCGACTTCTGTGCCGCAATCAACTCGGGAATCGCAGAAGTGCTTTCGGATCGCCACAACGATTCGGATCCGAACACGCGAAAGCAAACGCTGATCCAGACGGATCCCTACCACTACACCGACATCCCGTTCACCGACAGGCCGTTTGCCCAGTGGCTCGGCCGAGGGCGGCAATGGGCCGAGTCGGCCGATCGGGATCCGCGTCAACTGTTTGAAAAATTGGAGCAAGATGGAAAGCCCCATTATTGGTGGGATGCCCATTTCACGTTCGTGGTGCCGCTGGCAATCATGCACCTCTGTCGCGACGACCCGTGTCGAATCGGCCGGCGAAGGCAACATGAATTGCACGCTGCGTGCAACGCTTCAAGACCAAGCTCGTCGCGAACGAACATTGATTCTGAAGCAATCGCGTCCCTGGAAACCAAACGCCAATGGATCGACATCGCTAGGGAGTGGATACGCCACACCCCCTGACGCCTCGTCGCGAAAGCCGCCAATGTTCTCGGCACGTCGCCCTGCCCGTCGAAACTCTTGACGAGTTCCGCTACGTCGCGACCGGCATCGGCACCGCCGGTTCATCACTCTGATAGGTTTCGCTCTCGTCTTCTGATTCGTGCACCAATCGCCCTCCGGCGCTCCAGTACAACGAGTACGTGACCGGAACCAGATACAAAACGACCACGGTCGCGAATAATTCTCCGAACGCGATACTGGTCGCCATCGGGATCAAAATCTGTGCCTGGATCGACGACTCCATCAAGATGGGAACCAGCCCACCGATCGTTGTGATCGTGGTCAGCAAGACGGGGCGAAACCGTCGCACCCCGGATTCAGACAGCGCTTGACCGATCGGCATCCCGCCCCTGACGCGGGAATTGATAAAGTCGATCAACACGATCGAGTCGTTGACCACGATCCCGGTCAGCGCGATGATTCCATAAAAACTGAACAGCGTCAGCGGCAATCCCATCAACAAGTGCCCGACCACGGCACCGAGCGCTCCGAAGGGGATGATCAACATCACCAACAACGGCTGCACCGCGGACTTGAATTCGATCGCCAGCAGGATGTACATCACGAACAACGCCACACCAAACCCGCTGAACAAGCTGCCCATCGACTCCGCGCGCCGCTCCTGCTGTCCCTCCCATCGCACTCGCACGTCGGGGTATTTGGACAACAACCCCGGCATGAACTCCGCTTGCAGATCAGCGACAATCTCCTCCGCATTGCCGGTCTCCTCGTCCAGGTTGCTCGACACCGTGATCGACCTGGCTTGATCGATCCGATTGATTTCGGAATAGCTTCGCACGACATCGATCTCGGCGAGTTCCGTGATCGGACGTTCAATTCCGTCACTCAGCCGCACCCGGACCTCGTCAAAGTTGGCCAGCAACCGGCGATCGTCGCGCGGGTAGGTGACCATGATTTTGACTTCATGACGTCCGCGTTGGACCCGCATGACTTCTTCCCCGTAGTAGGCCGCACGCACGGTTTCGGCCAAATCTGCGGTCCGCACGCCCATCGCAAATGCTTCGGGTTTGACGCGAAAACGATATTCCCATTTGCCCGGCACGGAATCATCCTTGATGTCATAAACGCCGGGATACTTGGCCAGTTTTTCTTTGCACTCGTTCACCGCCGCTTCCAAATCAGCGACGCTTCGCGACGGCCCGAGCAATTTGAATTCGATCGGCGTCCCGCCGGGGCCGAACGACCGGGTACCCAAGGTTAGCTCTTCGGTCCCCACGATGGTCCCGACCGCTTCTCGCCACTGGGCGACGATCGCCCGACTGTGCACGCCGCGGCTTTCCGCATTGACCAGTTCCACTTCGACGCTGCCCTTGTGACCACCGCCACCGGACGGCATGGGAGATCCACCGGGTCCGCCGCCTTGCACCGAAGCACCGACGACACGGTACGACGTCTTTGCGATCGGCTGGCCCTTCTTCTCATAACGATCAGCGATCCGCCAGAACGCGTCCTCGACCTTCTTCGTCGCCGCGATCGTCACGCTTTCCGGTGTCCCATCGGGAAACACCACGTTCGCACTGAGCGTGTTGCCGTCGACCCTGGGAAAGAAGTTGAATTGAATGATCCCCGATCGGTACAAACCACCGGTCAAGATCAACGCCGCGAAACAGAGGGCGACTGCGATGGACCGATTGCCCAACGACCACTCCAATGTCGGCTTATAGATGCGGTCGATGTATCGGCCCAACAGCCACGTGGCCGCCACGTTCAGTTTTTGGGCGACAAACAGCAGCGGCCGAAAAACATACAGAACGACGTGAAAGATCCGAAAAATGATGCTGTCTTCGTGTGCCAGGTGACAGGGCAAAATCGTGATGCATTCGATCAGCGACACCAGCAAGATCGCGATGATGGCCGCCGGCATCACCGCCGTGAACTTCCCCATCGTCCCACTGACGAACAGCAGCGGTGCGAACGCGACGACGGTTGTCAACACGGCCGTCGTCACCGAAGGGATCACTTCCACCGTTCCATCGATCGCCGCCCGCATGTGTGACTTGCCCATCTGTCGGTGGGCGAAGACGTTTTCTCCCACCACAATGGCATCATCGACCACGATGCCGAGCGCCATCACGAACGCGAACATCGAAATCAGATTCAACGTTTGCCCCGTCCAATACAAGAATATCCCTGACGCCAGAATGGCGAACGGGATTCCCAACGCCACCCAAAACGCCAACTTCGGATCCAAAAATAACAGCAACAGCGTAAAAACGATCAGCAAACCCTGTGTCCCGTTGTTGAGCAACAGGTCCAACCGGCCACGGACCTCGACCGATTCGTCGCTCCAGGTCATCAGCTGATATCCACTCGGCAATTCTGCCTGCTCGACATAACTCTTCACCGCGTCGATCATCACGAACAAGTCTTCCGAGGTGCTGCGTTCGACCGACAACGCCAACGCGGGTTGCCCATTGATGACGTTGATTGCCGTCGCGTCGGTAAACTCATCGCGAACCGTGCCGAGGTCCGCGACGGTCAACACCGCACCACTGGGCTCGGTGACCAACGGCAGCTCGGCGAGTTCGTCGCCACGGGTACGACGATTGTTCCCACGCAACAACACTTCCTGCGATTGGCTGCGAATCGAACCGGCAGGCAACTCGCGATTTTCCCGCCGAATGATCTCCGCCGTCTGACGCAGCGTCAGCCCGTGTGCCCGAAGCGTCTGTTCGGGAATCTCGATGTCGATCTGGTAATTACGTGCGGCGAGGAAGTCGACCTGTGAAACCGATTCAATCGCCAACAGGTCGTCGCGGACCCGCTCGGCGACCTCTCGCAAGTCCAACTCCGCTTGCGAAGAAAGCGTGTCGTCGGCGTTTCGGGGTGCCCATTCAGGTGCCAACACGCCGACGCGAATCGAGGGGCGTCGGTTGGTCACCAGGGTGACCACCGGGTCTTCGGCCTCCAGCGGAAAACTGGGGATTCGATCGACGCCCGAGCGGACCTCGTCCAAGATACGATCCGCAGACCGTGCCCCGGGAACGAGCTCCATCAACACCGTGCAGGAACCTTCCATCGCCACCGTCGTGACTTTCTTGATTCCTTCGATCGAACGAACCGCTTCCTCCACCTTTTGTCCGATCCCCTGTTCCGCCTCCTGCGGCGCCGCCCCGGGGTAGGGCACGGTGACCGTGATCCGGTCGAGTTCGAATTCGGGAAACGATTCACGATGCATGGCCCGCAAGCAGAACCAGCCCACGATCATGATCGCCACCATACACAGATTGAGTGCGGCGCGATTGTTGATCGAGGCGTGGACGATGGACTTCATCATTGGGGGCGTCCTCCCCGAGTCGCGCCGCCGGGATGTTTCCCCGCTGCGTTACCGACTGCGGCTGCATTGGGCTTGCCACCCGGTGGTCCGCGTCGGCCCGCACCGATCACCGCATCCGCCGACGTGCTGACCGGCATCCCTTCGACAGGCGTCGCCAGCGGTGAGGTCACGATCAAATCGCCGGCGCGCAGACCGCCGCTACGCTGGTAGGCAACGACGTAGTGTTCAGACGAATTGGCGATCGCAATCGATTTCTTGTGAAGCTTGCCCGACTCAACGATCCAGACCGCGTTGCCGGGCTGGATCGCTTGGTGAGGCAATCGGACCAGCGGGATCGGCGGTGCCGCGTGAATCCGCACTTTCACGAACATGCCCGTCATCAAGGTTGGCGGTTGCAGATTCGCGCTCTCTGCAGTGATTTCCGCGCCAAGACTTGGCGAATTCCCCCCTGTCGCGTCGTCGGTAACGGGATCCGAATCCGACGGTTTCGTCACCAACGCTTCGGCACGCCTGGTCGATTCCATGTCGCTCAGCTTCATCACCGCGGTCGGATCATCGACGTGGACGCGACACGGCACCATGCGTGTTTGGGCATCGACGCCGGCCCCGTCATAACGATCGACGACGCCTCGCCACGCGTAGTCTTCTTCACCGAGTGAATAAATGACGGTCGCCGGGGTTTCGGGAAAATCGTAGCCGCGTTCATAGCCGTTGGCCGAGCCGTCCACCGAATCGCTCTGCCACAACCAGTGCATCTGATGCATGTACAGCTTGCAGCTGACATCCAGCTGCGAGGTGTCTTGCAGCACAACAACCGGCCCCCCGGCTTGAACGTATCCGTCCTGCTCGACACTTTCGCTAACAACGACGCCGTCGATCGGCGAAACGATCTCGGTGCGGGTCAGATTCAATTTGGCCTTGTCCAGATTCGCCTGCACGAGTGCTTTGGCACTTTCCATTCGCAGCCGGCGCTGGATCAACAAGTTCCGCTGATCGATCTGCGATTGCAGGGTATTGCGGGTCGTCAGCTCGGCCCGGCGTGCGCTGTCGACTTCCGTATCGGACGCGGCACTGCGACGCATCAAATCTTCGCTGCGTTTTAATTGCCGGACGTCGATCGCCAATTGTTGACGCGACGATTCGATCTGGTTGTCCGAGGAAGTGATTTCCGCATCCAGCTCCAAAATCATCGCATCGGCCTGAGCAAGCTCTTCGGCCAGACGCCGGACCTCAAGCTGATAGTCGTCCGGTTCGATGCGAAGCAATACGTCGCCTTTCTGGACCGTGCGACCACTGCGACACGCCTCCGATTTGTACTCAACTCGACCCGAAATCTGTGCCGAAATATCGATCTCGCGATAGGGAACGACCACGCCATCGACGTCAAACGAAATGCCTTCGGTGTGTGCGACCGCGGGCCGGGCGACCACCAACGGGGGAGGCGCCGGCACGGGTTCCTGGACCGGAACCTCGGGCGTCCCCATCAGAAAAAAACCGCCCACGCCGGTGGCTAAAATGGCGATCGAGAGGAACGTCTGCCCAAGGGCCGGAATCCATCTATTCATCAACGACACCCGTAGAATCTTCAAGCTGTAAACGCGGCGGTGCAATCGTGTTCGATTGAAACCCCACATGATAGCTCAAGTAGCGGACGTCCACGAATTTGCCGGCCCAGCCCGCCACACACGCCACACGCACCGTCCCAACGCCTGCCCCACCCATCGTCTTGCCCCCATCGTCTTGCCCCCATCCCTAATCGGGATCTACTACAATCAGTCTCCCATCAACCTATGCCCCGCCCCTGACTGCTTCCAGATGAAACCGATTCCCCACCCACCTTGCCACGCACTCCTCGCTCGAGCCGGACAATTGGTACTGCTGCCCCTGTTGATTCTGTTTACCTCCCAGCCCACCGCAATCGCGGCTGACGAATCCGCAACACTCGCCCTGTTGGTGCACACGATTCGCCAGAGCGACCAAGACACGGTGCGGGCTTCGTTAATGAAAGGCATGCTGCTGGGGCTGGAAGGCAGACGAAACGTCCAGGCGCCGGACGAGTGGAGTGTGCTGGCGAAGGAATTGTCCCTCAGCGAGAATGCGTCGATTCGAGAATCCGCCAATCGTCTGTCACAGATTTTTGGCGACGCCGCGGCAACCGAGCGGGCACTGGCGACACTCCGTGATTCCAACGCGCCCGAGTCCGAGCGTCAGGCCGCGCTCGACTCGTTGGTAACGCAGCGCTACGAGGGCTTGGCCGACGAACTGGAAGGGCTGTTAGAGATCGACGCGCTTCGACTTGATGCGATTCGCGCCTACGCGATCATCGCGAAACAAGACGCCCCCAAAATCCTGCTCGACCGCTACCCCAACGCAACCCCCGAAGCACAGCGCGCCACGATCGAAACACTCGCGACGCGAAAAGCCTACGCAAAAGAATTGGTCCGCGGAATCAAGCACGAGAGCGTCCCCCGCGAACACGTTCCCGCCTACATCGCCCGATCCCTACGCGACATTCTCGGCAAGGAGTTTACCGACGTTTATGGCGAGATTCCTGAGCTAAACAAGAACACCAGCGAAACGATCGCGAAGTACAAGCGATTGATCACCGATGACGTGCTGGCCGGTGCCGACGCGGGCCGTGGACGCGTGGTGTTTCAAAAGACTTGTGGGGCCTGTCACTTGATGTACGGCACAGGTGGCAAAGTCGGACCTGACTTGACCGGATCCAACCGAGCCAATTTGGACTACTTTCTGTTAAACAGTGTCGATCCCAGCGGGGACGTGCCGGAAGGCTATCGAACGCAGTTGATCCAGACTGTGGATGGACGCGTGTTGACCGGCGTGCTGGCCGAAGAGGACAATCAACGCGTCGTGCTCAAGACGGTCGATCAACCAAGGGTGGTGATCGCCAAAGAAGACATCGAAGCCAGAAAAGTGTCCGACAAGTCCATGATGCCCGAAGGGCAACTCGATCAGCTGAGCCGCAAAGACCTGTTCGATCTAGTCAAGTACATGCAAACGAAATCGCAAGTGGAGGCGGCCCAATGATCATCACAAGAACAAGTTCAATTCAACACGCCGAGCGTCCGGACGCCGGCGTGAACCAGCTGATGTCGTTTGATGATCGACCGTCTGACGCTAGCCGACGGGCAGACAACCCAACGACGCGTCTCGCAGCTATCTGCCTCACACTGGTAATCCTGATCGGTTTCCCGGCAGCCGTCACCGCACAACAACTGCTGCCCAAACAACAGCACCGGACCAGTGATGCGCCGTTTTTGAAACCGGATGAAGCGGTCAAAAGGATGTCGATTCCGAAAGGATTTGAAGTTTCGATCTATGCCGCCGAACCCGACTTGGCCGAACCGATCGCGTTCTGCTTCGACGACCGAGGCCGCATGTGGGTGGTGGAAAATCTGAACTACCGCACCCGCCGCGAACACACCGACGACAAAGTCAGTCGGATTCAGATCCTGGAAGACACCGACAGCGATGGCGTCTTTGACAACAAGAAAACCTTTGCCGACGACCTGACCTTCACCTCCGGAATCGCGGTCGGCTTCGGAGGCGTTTACGTGGGTTCGCCGCCGAATTTTAGTTTTATCCCCGACGCCGACGGCGATGATCGCCCCGACGGACCGCCACAAGTGCTGCTGGACGGCTGGGGCATCAACGACCGCCACGAAACGCTGAACAGTTTCATCTGGGGGCCGGACGGATGGCTGTATGGATGCCACGGGGTGTTCACCCAGTCACGCGTGGGCCAGCCCGGCGAAAGCGATTCAAGGCGTCAATTCATCGACGGCGGAATTTGGCGATTCCACCCCGTTACGAAGAAATACGAGGTGTTTGCCCGCGGACTTTCAAACCCCTGGGGATTCGATTTCGACAAACACGGTCAAGGATTCGCCACTTGCTGCGTCATCCCGCACCTGTTTCACGTCGTCCAGGGCGGCGTCTACACCAAGCAAAGTCGTCCGCACATCAATCCGCACATCTACGACGACATCAAAACCATCCGCGATCACACGCACCTGTCCGCCCACGGCGGGGCAAGGTTTTATTTGGCCGATGCGTTTCCCGAGGAATATCACGACCGACTGTTCATGTGCAACATCCATGAGCACTGCGTGCTGACCGATGTGATGGTGCCCAACGGTTCCAGCTTCATCGGCAAACATGGTGACGATTTCCTGCCCACCAACGATTTGGCCTGGGTCGGTTTCAGTGTCGAGATTGGCCCCGAAGGCGGTGTCTACATTCTGGATTGGCACGACACCGACATCTGCGGCAATGCAATCAACTTTCCCCAAAGCGGACGGGTCTATCGGATCATGCCCGAAGGAGCGGCTCCCATCGCCCGCCCCAATCTGCGATCGCTCTCGAACAGCGACTTGATTGCCATGCAATGGCATGCGAACGACTGGTACGTTCGCCAAGCCCGCGTGCTGCTGCATTCTCGGGCCGCAGCCGGGACGCTCGATCGATCAACGGCCAAGACGCAACTGGTTGAGATGTTTCATCAGGCCGACACTTCGCCGAAACGATTGCGTGCCTTGTGGGCGGCCCACGTGACCGGTTCGGTGGCACCTGCGGAACTGACGATGCTGCTCGATCACGACGATCCCTATGTTCGCGCCTGGACGATCCAGCTGTTGAGCGAGCAAACGACGGTCGACGCCTTCTTCTTGGCGGATGTCGAATCGTCTCAGGCCGAGTTGGACACGAAGCTCTTGAACAAATTCGCGTCGATGGCAGAACAGGATGAATCGCCCGTGGTACGGCTCTACCTGGCGTCTGCCGTCCAGCGTCTGCCGTACGCCGACCGCTGGCCGATCCTCCAAGCCTTGGCGATGCACGCCGAAGATGCAACGGACAACAACCTGGCACGGATGTACTGGTTCGCGTTGGAACCGATGGTGCCAGAATTCCCGGAACAGGCGTTGGCGCTCGCCGTCAACGGAAAACTTTCCAGCTTGCAAGAATTTGTGGCCAGGCGTTTGGCGACGGGAGACGTCGCTGAGGGATCAGATCCGGATTGGCAACGCGTCGTGGCAAAAGTCGCACCGGGATTTGACGTCCGCAACGTCGGCGAGGGAGGCATCGTGCATCACCAGGTTTTCCGCAACCGATCGGCGATGCAGACTCATCCGAAAGATCGCAATCAACCCTGCCGAATGATCCGTGATGTGAAAGTCCCCGAAGGCAAAACAACGAGCTTGCAGTTGCGAGTCAGTCACCACCCGCACGGCGATTGGCAACTGCGAGTCCTGGTCGGAAAAGACGTCCTCGCGGATCAGACGATCAGCTCGAGCACCGTCTCGAAGGACGAATGGCTGGACGTCCACGTCGATCTGTCCAAGTATGCCGGCCGCCAGATCCGTCTGACCTTAGAAAACCGGGCCAACGACTGGCACAACGAATGGGCCTACTGGAACGAAGTCAAACTGGTCAGCCGATAGCCGACCGAATCGTCTCATCCGCTCCACATCATTCCGCCACCACATCATTCCGCCACCCCGTCATTCTGCCCCCATCGTTCTGCCTATTCTCTGCCAGGCAAAATCGATCCATTGGCACAATGATCAGGCATTCAGCCCCGGCCTATTGATCACGTCCGCCGCCCTGGCCGACCTGAATCAGCACGTTACTCGAATCGGGCAGCAAGTCGACTTCCGCGTTGGACTCGATCAGCGTATCGAGTTCCATGACCGACAAGACCGTGTTCAGGATTTCAGGGTCGGCGGCGGCGATTTCGTTGAGCGCTTTGCCGACGATCTTGGGACGTGACGCGGACGCTTCAGCCATTTTCTGTGACACCCGGAATGCCGTCTCGCTCTTGATCAGACCGACACGGTTTTCTCCGTCCTGCTTCATTGCGCTGGTCACTTGAACCAGCCGCTTGACAACCTTCTCGGTGATGTTGTCGACCATCAGCCGATCGGTGAACGCGACTTTACGAATGTAAACCGACCCCAGCGTGTATCCCCATTTTTCCGACAACGGCGAGACCGTTTTGCGAACCGTCCGGCTGAGCGAATGTCGGTCTTCGAGCATCTTTTCCATTTCCAAGTTGCTGAGCGTGGAAATGGTCGAACTGGTCACGTTGGCTTGCAGCGAACCATCGGGATTGGCGTTGGTGAACAGATACGAAACCGGATCGGTCACCCGCATCTCGTACCAGATACCGACACCCATCGGCGTGCCTTCCTCCGAATTGACCATCTGGCTCCGTAGGTAATGTTGACGGAGTGACGTGTCGACCACGTAGGACTTCCCGAAGAAAGGCACCAGCAAGGCTCGAGGGCCGAACTTGAGCACCGGGATTTGCAACCCCGGTTGATCAAGCGTCCCGATCACCTTGCCGAACAAGGTAAAGACATGTGCCTTGCATTCGCCGACGCAGGCATAGAGCCCAAAGAAGCGTGCGAAGCCAAGCAGAATTGGAATCAACATCAAGCCGAAGATAAATCCGCCGCCGAACCATCCCATCGTATCACCCTATCAATAATCGTTGTATTTTCAGTTTTGAATGCCAGCCTGTATCAATCGTCTCTCAACCGCCGGTGTCGGCCTGGGTGGTCTGGATCACACGTCGGGCGACGGAGTAAAGCGGAATCCGGGCGTTCCGCAGATAGGCGTGCAAGCAGGACGATCCGCCTTCCTTCTTGATCTCGGTGAGCGTCTGGGCAAGTTCACGAAGGGGTGCAACTTCCGCTTGTGCGTTGTTCGTCGCGATCTCCACGGCCCGAGCACTCATCGTGATCTGTTGCTCGCTATCGGCCCGCGCGGTGCTGAGGTCGGCGGCGACTTGGTTTCGCGTGCTGTTGATCGCCGACAAAGCTCGATCGACTTCTCCCGGGGGATCAATCTCGGTGATCAGTGCCGCGTCGAGTTCAATCCCGTAGCGACCGGTCGTCGAACGGCATTGCTCTTCCATGTATTGGTTCAGCAGGGGTAGGTTTTTGCGCAAGTCGTTGATCGAGACGCCTTCCGACAGATCGATCGCCGGTGACGTTTGCTCGCCGGCGTCTTCATCGACGTCCGCATCGACCAGCAGCGTTTGGCCCTTCGGATCAACGAAGTTCGCGACTCGCTCGCGAAGCACGCTGACGAAATAACCCATCACGTGCTCGAGCGGACTGGCCACGCCGAACAGGTACGGATAGAGGTTGCTTTCGCTGATTCGATAACGGAGTTGGCCGTTGATTCCGGTCGTCAGGTTATCCTTCGTGACCGCTTCGATCGTGTCCTGCGCTTTGGAGGGGTCCCAAGAAAGGTCGACCGCCTGGGTCGCGACGGATACCTTGTGGACATCTTGCCATGGCATTTTGAAGTAGGGACCGCCGGGGCCGACGACACGGACTTGCGGGTATTCGTACCGTTGGTGTTCTTCGTCGCTCAAACCGTCAGAATCCGTGTCACCGCCGGTGACCTGCATGCCTTCCAATCGCTGGGCTTTCCCGAAACTCGTCACAATCGCCCGTTGATCGGGGCTGACCGTGTAGAAGCCGCCGACAATGCAGCGGAAGAAGCTGTAGATGATGATCCCCATCATCAGTCCGAGGATAAATGACATAGCCGTGCTTGGTGTGATTGGGCGAAAAGTGGGACCGGTACCTTGAATCTAAAGATACCCCACGCTTAAGTCCGGGCGGGGCGTTCCTCCCCGCAACACCCAAAATGGGCCTCAACTCCCACCTTCAAGGGCGATTTTTTTTTCAGACAAGTCGACAAATCCCCCAACATTCTGTCACCACCGTTCCGCCCCAACACCCTCTCAGATCCTAGTTGGTGCCACCCACTATTTAGTTAACGCAGATCCTAGTTGGTGCCACCCACTATTTAGTTGACGCAAATTCTCCGTCGGGCCTAGTTGGTGCCACCCACCAGATCCTAGTCAGATCCTAGTTGGTGCCACCGAGATCCTAGCCCGGATATTGCAT
>NZ_JANZKV010000082.1 GCF_025060895.1 Stieleria sedimenti
TTATCCCGGCGCACCTGCCCACCATTTTTCTGCCATCTCTGTCAGCGTTGCCGGCTGACCCTCTCGTCGATCCAGCTCGAGGCGAATTGAGACGTGCAGCCCTTCGAAACGGGGACGGCACGATAAATGCCCAACGCTTCACCGATTGCAAACGCCCGCTTGTGGTGCTCGGGCTGGTGGATGCCGATCGCCGCGAGCGTTGCATTCATCGTCCACTGGACTTGTGGGGCGGCGTTCGCCATCTCGGCTTCAATGCGGCCGAGTTCTGATCCACCTGGTCGGCGGTTAGCGTCTTTGGTTTGATCAGTAGGATCGATAAGAACCGGGCCTCGATGTTTCCGCTTTCCCAGAGAGTCCGTGCCAACTCGTGATTGGTCTTGATCCGCTTGGCCAGCGTTTCATTCGGCGTCGACGGCATGGTGATTGAGTCTCCATTTGGCCGGTGACGGGCATCCAGCGACCATCTGTCTGTCAAGTGTTTCCGAATTGAGAGTCGCTGTGTGCTGCTGGTATATTCTTGTGGATCAAACTCGCACGCATTTCGTCGATCGAAGCAAGCCACCGAAGCAAGCCATGGAACACTACGACTTCACCAAACTCGACTCCAAAGGCCGTCAACCGAAGGTCGTGCATCGCTCGGACTGGGAATCGCATGCCGATTTGTGGATGGGCGTGTTGGAAGGCAAGGACATCGGGGCAGGCGTCACGGTACTGTTTTACGCAACCGATGAAATCGGCAAGGGGCCACTCTGGCACGTTCATCCGTACGACGAATTGTTCATCGTTCGCAAGGGAAGGGCTCTGTTCACCATCGGTGACAAGAAGATCGAGGCAGAGACCGGCGATGTGCTCCTCGGTCCTGCCGACATCCCACACAAGTATCACAGCATCGGCCCGGGCCGGCTTGAAACCACCGACATCCATCTGTCGGATCGATGGATCCAAACGAACCTCGATGACCCAGAGCTGGCAAGGTGATGGGGGTAAAACGATGGGGGCAGAACACGGGCACATCCGCGGATGCGCAAAACGGGCAATTGCAAACGACTAATGCGTTGACCGGAGCGATCGTTGATCGGCCAATCGACGTTGACTTGGCGGGAAACATCGGAATGTTGACCGATCCGATGGATTCGACCCTAGAATGGGTCTCATGTGACTCCGCCGCGACCCTCCGTCGAATCTGAATCAGGACAGGACCATGACAAAATACTTACTTGCCGTGCTGTGGGCTGGATTGCTGGCAAGCGTCGCGATGATCGGGATCTCGCCAATCCTCGCCCAAACGCCTGTTTTGCCGAAAGGTGTTGAAAGTGAGTTTGAGACGCAGGAGGGGCCGGTTCTGAAGGTGTTCTCCGCTGAACAAGACGGGCATCGGTTCGTCGCCTACGTGGTCCAATGGAAGGACTTTGAGGTGATCGTGAGTGACCCGTTGGCCCGCAGTGACTTCCGAGCGGGTGACACCATCCAGTTCATGGCACAAAAGGTACGCCTGCCGAATGTCTCCACCTTGAATTTCGTTCTTCTTTCAGCCCCCGCGGAAGCCAAACGAAAAGGAGCCGAAGACGCGGTTTCCCCAGCGGAACGGAAGCGCATGATGGATCTTGTCGGGGGTGACCTGAATGCGGCCAGAAACGAGAACGAGCGTTTCTACGCGTTGAACCGGGCTGCGAAGCATGCATTGAAAAACGGAAAGACGGAGGAGGCCCGGAAACTCGCGGAGGAATTGTTGCGACGCGCCCAGACACAACGCGATGACTGGAACTACGGCAACGCCATCCAGGATGGGAATCAAGTGCTGGGGCGTATCGCCCTTGCAACGGGCGACATCGCCGAGGCAAAAAAACGCCTGCTTGCGTCCGTTGAGAGTAAAGGGTCACCGCAAATGAATTCGTTTGGCCCCAACATGCAACTGGCCAAGGAACTTCTTGCCGCCAATGAGAAGCAGGTCGTCCTGGAATACTTTGATCTCTGCCGAAAATTCTGGAAGCTGGGCGTTGATCGGCTGGATGCCTGGACCGAATCGGTGGAAAACGGAGAGACGCCGGAGTTCGACGCAAATCTTGACTACTGAAATTTGCGGAGCATTGACAGATGCATTTTCGGCGAGATTCCCGAATTCGTTTCGACGGATTCGGCGTGGCGCTGACCCTTGTTCTCCAATTGGTCGCTTCAAGCGTCGCCGTTGCCCAGGTCCATCTGGCCAATCCGTTTGCCGATCGGATGGTGCTGCAGTGCGAGCTGCCGGTTTACTTTGTCCAGTTGCCACAATGGTCCAGTTACGCGTGGACGTACTTGCGGGAGGAACAGCGGCGTGCCCAGAGCCTGCCGCACACCGGCATGGTCGTGACCATTGATTTGGATAACGGCAATGACATCCACCCGCCGAACAAGATCGACGTCGCAGAGCGTTTGGCGAGCTGGCCGTTGGCCGTTGGCCAACGAAAACGAATACGGGCGCAAGATCGAAACCAGTGGGCCGATGTTTCGTGAGGCGAAGATTCACGAAGGAACCGCTACCGTTTCATTCGAGCATGCCAAATCGGGACTGATGGTCGGGCGTGTCGCGGGCGTGCAGTCGATCCAGCCGAGTCATGAGGGTCGGCTCAACGGATTCGAATTGATCGGGCGAGAGGGGCGGTCCCGAACCGAATCATGGCGAAACTGTTCCGAAGCCGGTAGTCTGCATCGACGTCAGGACCGAAGCGTCCGGGCGGATGTTTTTGTGTGTCAAGCTGATCCAGTCGCCAAACCGAGTCACCCTCGCCTGACTCAATGTTGATTGAGCCGTGTGGCATCTACTCGCAGCGGAAGGAAGGGATTCGGTCGTCCCCAAGTTCATTCGAGAATTACTATGATGAAACCTTTTTTTATAGCCGCTACGCTGATCTTCGCAACGATTTCCGCGGCCGAAGCGCAGGTTCTTGATAAACGACAACAACTGCAGAATGAGGCGTGGTGGTACAACCGCGACTTTGACTGGTACGAGAAGAATATCCCCTTTTTTGAATGTCCCGACCGCGAGATCACAACGACTTATTACTATCGGTGGGACTTGCTAACGAAGCACCTTACGTACGGCAGTCCCAATACAGGTTACATTTTCACGGAGTTCATCGACCGTCCGTTTTGGTCAGGCGCTTACGGAGCGATCAGTTGTCCGGCCGGCCATCAGCTCTATGAAGCTCGCTGGCTGCGCACCCCGCGCGTCGCCAACGACTACTCGCGTTACTGGCTACGAACTCCGGGCGCTCAGCCGAGGAATTATTCCAACTGGCTAGCGGACTCGGCTTGGGCAGTCCATCAGGTTCATCCAGACGAAGAGTTTCTGGCCGATCTGCTGGACGACCTCGTCAAGAACTTTGAGGGCTGGGAGCAACGCCACTTTGTTCCCGAAGTCGGTCTGTTCTGGCAGACGGGCCACGATGATGGCATGGAGTTCAACATCAACAGCCGACAGACACGTGACATCCTGCGCGGGGCTCCCAGCTATCGTCCCTCATTCAACGCTTACATGTGGGCTGACGCACAGGCGATCACTCGGATTGCCGTACTCGCCAACCGCAGGGACGTCGCCAAACGCTTCACCGAGAAAGCTGACGCCCTCAAAGCGAAGATGCTGGAGATGATGTGGGACGAGCGCCGTCAGTTCTTTTTTCCCGTTCTGAAGAACGACGAAGAACGCGACGGCTATAAGATGAAGGCTCTCACGCGAACGTACGAGAGTGGCCAACATGCCGGTGACCCACACGGTCGTGAGCTGATTGGTTACGTCCCGTGGCAGTTTAACCTGCTGTCTGGTTCTACGAAGTACGATGTCGCGTGGAAGAAGCTGATGGATCGCGACGGGTTCTACGCCGACTTTGGGCCGTCCACCGTCGAACGTAATGACCCGATGTTCTTGTTGAAGAAGTCATGTTGCTGGTGGAGCGGCCAGTCATGGCCCTACGCGACGACTCAGACATTGAAGGCGCTTGCCAACTCGCTTCAAAGCGGTAGCAAGGCTCTTACCAATGCTGACTACACCAAGCTGCTCGGCATCTACGCTCGATCGCACCGCAAGAATGGAAAGCCTTATCTAGCCGAAGCGTTGCACCCCGACACCGGATCGTTTGAAGGTCACGACGGTTACAACCACTCGGAACATTATCTGCATTCCGGCTACTGCGATCTTGTCATTACCGGTCTCGCCGGACTGGTTCCACGAGACGATGACACGTTGGAGGTCCGTCCGCTAGCTCCTACCGATTGGGGCTACTTCGCGCTCGACACTGTGCCCTATCGAGGCCACTTAATTAGCGTTGTTTGGGACAAGCGCGGCGACCGCTACAAACTTGGGAAAGGCCTTCACCTGCTAGTTGATGGCCAACGAGTCGGGGGCGCGGACAAACTCCAACCTGTTGTGGTGAAAGAAGCCGTTCCGGTGAAGCCCGAAGGTCGCACGAGCGCGGCCGATCGCACGGCACCTGTTGCAACCAACTTTGCTGTCAATAACGACGGCACATACTTCCCCCGTATTACCGCCAGCTATACCGCTCCGAACACTTCGCTGTCGAAACTAAACGATGGCAACTATTGGTACCTGCTGCATCCACCGAATCGTTGGACATGCCAAGGCTCTCCAAATCTGGAAGACTGGATCACCGTAGCCTTCGGTACACCGCGGACGATACACACAGTCAAGGTCTACGTGCTTGATGACAGCGACCTACCGGAAAGCCCCATCACTGCACCACAGGCGATTCGGCTGGAATCATGGATGGATGGTAATTGGAAATCAGTGGATTACGAAACGACATCCGATAGGATCGTCGGTCATCGACCTTACACTCTGACCTTTGGCCCGTTGAAGACTCAAAAACTCCGCGCGATTCTGGTCCATAGTTCGTCCGGTCGCTCCGGTCTTACAGAAATCGAAGCTTGGGGCGACGTCCCCCTTCCGCTCGAGTCGCGGCCTCATCCGCCAGGCAACTTGGCGTTCAATGATGGCCGAAGGGAGTTTCCGAAAGCAACGGCCAGCTACCATGATCGATTTGGCGGCGTGCCTGAGTCTGCGATTGACGGGAAAACCAACTTCTTGCCGACCCCAACAAACCGTTGGACCAGCTACGAATCACCCAACCATGTTGACTGGCTACAAATCGAATTTGGCAAATCGGTCGAGTTCAATAGAATTGAACTTGCCATCTACGACGATCGAGGCGGCGTCCAGCGTCCCGTCAAATACGATTTCGAGATCAGGAAGGACGACAACTGGCTGCCCATCACCGATGCCAAACGCAGTCCCGAGGAACCGGCCGGCAGTCAATGGAACTCCGCCACCTTTGCACGAATTAAGACCAGCAGTCTTCGAATCCGATTCACCAACCGTGGTCGAGCTCGCAGCGGGGTCACTGAAGTCATGGTGTGGAACGACGAGCAGAGAGAGTAAAAGCTACGAAATCGGGGCTAGTAGAGATGACGGAGCGTATTCATCTCAACGTCGAATGCAAGGCGTCTGAGGGATTAGCTCAACGGTGCGAGATCAACCCCAGCATGTCGCCAGCACAAACAGTCACGCTGCGCCGCCAGTTTGGAATCCATCAGCTTCTGTTTTGCATCGGCTTTGCTGCCGTTTGCTTCGCCATCGTGAACCTTCAGGTGTCCAAGCGAATCGTCAGTCACCGAAGTCTCGATCTTGTTCTTGAAGGGATTTTGGTCGCCTTGTTTGCGATTGCCGTCGCGTGGACGACCTTGACATCAAGGGCGGGATCTCTTGCGCGGTGCGGGGCCGTTTTGATTGGCTTGACCGCGGCGATCATGCTCGCACCTCAAGTGTTTTGGCGGCGGGGCTTCGATCTTGCGTTGTGGCAGATGGTGCTGTGCTGCAATTCGTTTTTGACGCTGATCTTCTTGGTTTTTCGCGTCCACGGTTATCGTCTGACACAACGTCCACCCATGCGAGAATTGACAGGGGATTCTTGAGCAAAATGAACCGTGACCGCAGATCGCACCTGCGGACACGACGATTGCTGTATCGGGTCTGAAAAAGCTGGCAGGGAGTTTCCATAGGTTTCGCATCGCCATGATGGGCTCGAGGAAGCTGACCGGAGGTCTTCAGAATTCGAGTGTGTCAGTGCTGCCCGAACGAAGAGGCATTGGTCGAACTTAGGCGTTCACTTGCCGCTTCCATCGCACGGAGACACTCGACCTGCTCGGCAACCAGCGTGCCGTCCGCTTTCGGTCCGAGATGGTACGACGGCGCGTACTTGAAGCCTCGCTTGCGAACCGCCTCGCCAAGCTCACCGCCCAGGTCCCGCTTCGGCCTTCATGCGGACGGCGTTCCACGGTGTCAGATCAGAATCGCAATTGGCCCAGCCGTCGTGGTGTTCCGTCGTCACCGGCCAAGAGGCCTGGAACCGGGGACTTCGGGTGTCAGCGGCAGGCCGCGGCAAGACGGCAGGCCGCGGCAGGACCGTACGGCGACCCGGGCTCCTTTATCTGAATCCACGGTGTCGCAATTTCACATACCGGCGACGCAAAAGATCGTTGCATGCCCGCAAACTCGCGGCTAGGTTCAACAAACACCCACTTCTTCCAGGGGGGGCAACCCCACTGTACTCATTTTCTCATCGGGTAGTTTTATGAGACGCTTCAAGCACAGTCGTGGTTTCACATTGGTGGAACTTCTTGTCGTCATCGCCATCATTGGCATTCTGGTCGGGCTGCTATTGCCGGCGGTGCAATCGGCGCGCGAGGCAGCCCGCCGTATGAGTTGCAGCAACAATTTTAAGCAGATCGGAATCGGCATTCACAACTATCACTCCGCGTACAAACGCATCCCCGCTCAGGGGATCGGCACGGTGGCCACTCCGAGCCAGCCCAGAGCGTGGTGGCAAGAAAGCGCTGCGGGCACTGGCACGCTGTTTGTCAACAACCGACGCTTGAGCACGTTGGTCGGGCTCTTGCCGTTCATCGAACAGCAGGGTCTATGGGACCTGATTTCCAACCCCAACGCGACGCGGACCGACGGCGACCCCAATGCACCGGTCGGAACCCGCGCCACCCCTTGGGCTGCCATGGGTCCGACGCCGGGCACGATCCAATACCTGCCGTGGACATTCGAGATCCCGACGTACCGCTGTCCGAGTGACCCGGGCGTGGGGTTGCCGGCGCTGGGGCGAACCAATTACGCCGCATGCATGGGTGACAGTCATTACTTCACGATGTGGGGACCCTGGAACAATCAGCGTGATACACGCGTGCAAGGCCGCGTCCGCCATGCCCAAGCAGCGCACCGTGGCTTCTTCAAGCCGTTTGACGAAAACGGTCGTTTCCGTGACGTTCTTGACGGCTTGTCGAATACGATCGCGATGGGTGAAATTGCAACGGACTTGGGCGACAGCTTCATTTCAACCAGTCCTCCGAGAGACGGCCGGGGCTTGGGCGGCAACCTCGCTGTGATTCGGATGATCCGTGACAATCCCGGGACCTGCGACCAGTTCATCGACCCCGACCGCCCGCGCTACTGGCTCAACGGTGGCGACAGGCTCACCCATGCCCGTGGTTTTAAATGGGCCGATGCCAATCAGATGTTCTCGGGCTGCTTTACGATCTTGCCTCCCAACGATGTGTACTGCGGGCGACACAATTCCAATCACCTGTCAGGAACCGCCCCGGTGTCCAGCCGACACACCGGAGGTGCTCATGTCCTGATGGCTGATGGAGCGGTGATCTTCATGACCGATTCGGTGGAAGCCGGCAGCCGGAATCAAGGCGATGTCTGGCTCAACGGCACAGGCAACCGGGCACCCGGCAACGAAAGCCCCCATGGGCTCTGGGGAGCGCTTGGGACGCGTGCCAGCAGTGAAACGATCCAGGAACAACTGAATCAATGACCTGACGTCGATCTCGGATGCCGCGTCTCGACGCGGCATCCACCCCTCATTTTGCAACGCTCCATCCAACCTGAATCTGATGAATCCACATGAAAACTTTTTCCCGGTTCCTTTTGATCCTTTGTTCGGCAACCGCCATGATTGCCTCGGTCGGCTGCGGCGATAATTCAAATCCCGCGTCGATGACCGAAGGCGTCGAGCTGAGCGAAATCGAAGCCTACGAAAAGGCCGTCCTTGAGATGGAAGCCGAAGACGCGGGAAGCATGGACGACGTGGACGAATAAGCCCTCGACGCCCGTGAGGCCAAACGCCGGTGGTCGCATTGACCGACGTTTGGCCGATCATCTTCATCACCTGCGGTCGAAACCAGACCCGGCTGATCGGTGATTGACCAAGGCGCTCAGCTTGGCGAGCATCTTCGCAGCGTCTGCAGCTCACGTTCCGAGTGGCTACAAAACGTTGCCCGCACCGGGAGCGTACAACTCCGCGTCGATGCTTTCTGTGGTGATGCTGCCCGCTTCCAAGTTGCCATGAATTTCCACCTGAGCATCAAATTCGACAGTCGGTGCACTGACGGAGACTGCGTCGGCACTGATTTCGATCGCGGTGAAATTGATGGTCAAGACACCGTCAGTGAAATCAAAGACCTGCTCAAAGGCGGTGACGCGATCGGAGATCGCTTCGCTTTCGCTGATCTGCATCTCGATCGCACTGCCCTGGTCGGTCAATTGTTGTTGCAGCGAATTGATCTGCGATTGTTGCTGCGCGACGAGTGCGGCCAAGGCGGCAACTTGTTCTTCCAGCGTGGGTCTCGGCGGGAGCGTGGTTGTCGTCGTGCTAAACGTCTTCGTCGGCGACTTGAGCAACGACGTCGGTTCGGCGGAAATCACTGGGGTGGCGACGAATGCTAACAGCAGGAACGCAAGGGCTCGATGACGTTTCATGGGATTTGATTTGATCGATGGGAGACGATGGCGGAAACAGGCTAGTGATCTGCCAAGCGAAGTTGGCAGGCGATTGTTACCAGGAAATCGGGTAAAATTCGACATCCGAGGCTAGAAGCCTGTCCCACGTACCTGCCGACAAGGCGTTGCTTGATGACGTTTCCATTCCGCGTCTTGCTCGTGCTCGCACCGATCTTCCTTCCGCTCCGAAGTAGCATTTCCCAGGAATCGGCGCCGACAACCACTCCGCTGCACCGAATCGTCCCCCGGACGCCTGCGGAGCTTCGCGAGTTTTTTCGCTACACCGGATCGCGTCTGCCGATCGCCAGCGCCCATCGCGGTGGCGCCGGGCCGGGCTATCCGGAAAACTGCATCGCCACGTTTGAGCACACGCTCGCGGAAACGTTTTCGATGCTGGAGATCGATCCGCGGATGACCAAAGACGGCCACGTCGTCCTGCATCACGATGCGACACTCGATCGAACGACCACCGGAACCGGGAAACTGGCCGACAAGACACTGGCCGAACTGAAGCAATTGCGGCTCAAGGACAGCGAAGGAAAGGTGACCGACGATCAAATCCCGACGCTCGATGAGGCGTTGCGCTGGGCGAAGGGCAAGACGATCTTGGTCTTGGATCAAAAAGACGTGCCACTGGAAACTCGCGTCGAAAAAATCAGCCAGCACAAGGCGGAAGCCTACGCGATGATGATCGTCGGAAATTTTCAGGATGTCGTTGCCTGCCACCGGTTGAACCGCGACATCATGATGGAGGTGATGATTTCCAGTCATGCCAAAGTCCAAGCGTTCGATGCTCTCGGTGTTCCTTGGCAAAACGTGATCGCGTTTCTCGGTCACGTCCCACCGACAGACCATTCGCTCTACGAAGCGGTCCATCAGAAAGGAGCGTCCACCATGATCGGGACTTCGCGCAACCTGGACCGCGTGTTTCACCAACGCGCCCGTGACGAAGCCGATTCGCTCCGCCGCGACTATCAAATGATTTTGGGCCGTGGTGCGGATGTCATCGAGACCGATCTGCCACGCGAGGTCGGGCGTTTGCTGTATGCACCGCTGTCGAAGTCAACGCAGGGGCATCGCTTGTTGCCAGTCGAATAGGGGACGCGACTGTTGCGGGCAGATGGCAGAAAAAGCGGGGGGCAGAAAAATGGTGTCTGGGATGGGCGACAAGAAAAGGGGTGACAGGAAAATGCGAGATGCGGGGGCAGGGGGCGTGAGGCGGCCAGGAACGGTCGGAGCAGCGACTTCCCCTGGGGCGGTTTAACGTAGGCTGGGCGGGCATTGAACGAAACAATCCTTGACGCGGACGTAGGAGCCGACCACGCTCGGCTGCATCACTTCGTCCCTTGACGCGAACACGCACGGCGTTTCATGAATGGGTCCACTTCGATCAACAAGATGCGTCTGGGCATGGCCGTTCTGGCCGGCACGTGTCTGATTGCGGTCACGGGCTATGTGATCGCCGGTTGGTCGCTGCTCGACGCGGTCTACATGGTGGCGATTACCATTTTTGGTGTCGGCTATGGCGAAGTGCGTCCGGTCGTTGATCCGGGGCTAAAACTGTTTACCCTGGCCGTCGTGGTCACCGGGTGCAGCAGCGGCATTTACGTCCTCGGTGGATTTGTGCAAATGATCGCCGAGGGAGAGATCCAGCGTGCTTTGGGAGCCAGACGAATGAGCCGTGGAATCGAACAGACCCAGGGTCACGCCATCATTTGCGGATACGGACGCGTCGGTCGCAGCCTGGTTGCCGAATTGCGGGAAGCCGGCGTCGACCTGGTCGTCGTCGACCGCGACACCGAACGGCTGGCCGAGGCGGAACGGGACGGAATCCTGGTGGTCTCCGGCGATGCGTCCGAAGAAGAGATCCTGCGACGAGCCGGTATCGACCGCGCTACCGTACTCGCTTCCGTGCTTCCCGGTGATGCGGAAAACGTCTTCGTCACCCTGACGGCACGCGAGTTGAACGAAACGATCCAGATCATCGCGCGTGGCGAATCCGAAGCGACCGAGCGAAAACTGATCCGCAGCGGTGCCAATCGAGTGGTCCTGCCGACGATGATCGGCGCGTCCAAAATCGCGCAGCTGATCGCCTGCCCCACGGTCGAGACGCTCGTCAGCGATGCCAAGGCGTTTTCGCGAATGAACCAGGACCTGGAAGCATTCGGGTTGGGGATGATGGAAATCCCGATCGGGGCTCAATCGGCTTTGGTCGGTTGCACGATCAAGGACATCGAGCTGACCGGTGATGGCGGGAACGTCGTGGTGGCCATCAATCGCGCCCAGGGTGAGGTCGTTCGCAATCCCAAAATGGAAGATGTCGTCGGCGCGGGCGACCGGCTGATCGTCCTGTCCCACAAGGAAGACCTACCCGCCGTGACGCGTCGCGCCGCACAGAAATCCGAGCAGATGTCGTATCGGGGGACCCGCTATTAAACACTGGGGTAAGCCGGAAGCTTGCCAATTCGGGAAACGCGCCGAGCTTTCAGCTCGTCGGATGGCAAGCTGGAAGCTTACCCCACTTGGCGAGCTGGAAGCTTACCCCACAGTTTCGATTACAATTCGGCTGTTTTCATCCTCCAGGAGACAGTCATGGATCGTCGTCAGTTTGCCGCAATCTCTGCCGGGCTCGTTGCCGGGGCCCATGCCTCGGGCCAGTCAGAATCAAATTCGTTTCCGGTCGCAGTGATCGGGCACACCGGCCGCGGGGATTACGGGCATGGCCTGGACACCGTTTGGAAACGCATTCCCGGAGCCTCGATCGTCGCGATCGCCGATACGAATCCGACGGGGCGACGAAAAGAGCTCCAAAAGCTCGGACTCGGCGATGAGGCCGGCTACGCCGATTATCGCGAGATGCTTGCCAAGACGACGCCATGGATCGTTGCCGTCTGCCCACGTCATGTCGACCAACACCGCGACATGGTCTTGGCGGCGATCGAATCGGGTGCGAAAGGCATCTACGTCGAAAAACCGTTTGTTCGAACGCCGCATGAAGCCGACCAGGTCTTGGCGGCCTGCGCCGAGCACGGCGCGAAAGTGGCTGTCGCTCATCGCAACCGATACCACCCGGTCATCAAAGTGATCGCGAATTTGATCGAAGAAAAACGCATCGGCCGTGTGCTTGAGATCCGCGGCCGGGGCAAGGGGGACCGCCGCGGCGGGGGCGAAGATTTGTGGGTGCTCGGATCACACGTGCTGAACATGATCACCGTTCTGGCCGGCAAACCGCAAAGCTGCTCTGCGATGTTGATGCAAGACGGACGTCCGGTGACGAAGCGGGACGTGCGCGAAGGTGCCGAGGGCTTGGGGCCGCTCGCCGGCGACGAACTGCACGCCAGGTTCCTGTTTGACCGAGGACTGACCGTCTACTTTGATTCGGTGGCCAACGACGGAACCGCGAACCACGGATTTGGTTTGCAAATCATCGGCAGCGAAGGAACGATCGCGATCCAAGCGGATCGCGATCCACTGGCGTATTTGATCCCTGGCAACCCCTTCAAACGTCGCGATGCGGGATCACGCTGGCTGCCGATCACCAGCGGCGGCGTCGACGTCGCCGAGCCGAACCCTGAACTGATCCATCGGGTTCAACATCATGACGTCGCTGCGGCGGATCTCGTTCAAGCGATCGGGGAAAACCGCCAACCCCTGTGCAGTGCCGCCGAAGCAACCCTGACCGTCGAGATGATTTGCGGCGTCTTCGAATCACATCGCCAGGCTGGCGCAGCGGTCTCGTTCCCCCTGGCCGAGCGGGACCATCCGTTGCTTGCATTGTAGATCACCGTAGACCGGACCTGGTTTGGACGACTTCCTGCGGGAACGGTGCCCACTAGAGCAGCACGCTCCCCCTTGGTTATTCTGTACCAATGGCGAACAAAAAAACGAAGCGGAAACCGCCGCCACGTCGTCGAAAACGACCGGCATCCCCGGCGGCTACATCGGAGCGGATCGAGAAACGCTCACAGCGAATGAAACCGTTGACCGCGACCGGCGAATCGACCGAGGACGCCGCCGTTTTTGATGACGCGGCCCTCAAGTCACTGCCCGAGGATCTGGCCGGTGAAGCCGCGGCGGTGCGGGAATCGCTCTCCGCGGTCGAAACGGGGGACGACAAACGGGCGACCGATTTGCTCAGCAAAATCCCCCGAAAAAGTCCCTACAGTCAGTGGCGGATGTTCATCCGCGGTTTGATCGATTGGTATCGCGGTGATGCCACCAAAGCCGACGAAGCGTTTTCGCGACTGGATCAAGATCGTCGCCCCGCCCGAATCGCCGCGACGCTGGTCGAGGCCAAGCAGTGGCCCGCCGCCGAGCCATTGCGGCCGGGGGCGGCGTTCGCCAGGTCGGTACTGATCGAACGACCTGCGTTGAAAGAGGCGCGCGACATCCTGCTCAAGAAAGAAATCATTCCCGCTGAGATTCGAGGCGATGTGCTGATCGGTTGGGAGCGATTGGATGTACTGATCGAATTTTTCAAAGCACATCGGCAGTTCGAACCGCGGCTCGTCGCTGCCCTCGGCGAAGAAGTGATCTCGCGACTGTTTCAGATGACCTTTGTCGACTTGTACGAGCGGGGGATCAAGTCGATCCCGGGCCCCCCGCACGATCCCAACCATACGCTTCGCAACCATTTCTACTTTTCGCGATTTAGGAGTTCGAACGCGAAATCCGAGCAGTCTTTGGAACGCTATCTGAACGATGAGCTTCCGAAGAATCAGCAGTTGTCTCCTGCGATGCGTGGCGCGATTGCCGCCCAATTGCATTTCGGCCGGGCGATGGAGGACATCGCGACGCTGGCCCAATCACCGTTCGCTCAACTTGGCATCGACCCGTTTGAAGAAAACACTGACCTGGAGGAGCAGATCTTTCGCGGACTCGAAGCTGCGACGAAGAGCTTTCCGAAATTTGAGCGGGCACATCAAGAGCGGACGAAGTGGATTCGTCAATTCGCCGAAGACCAAGACCAACGCAAGGACGACCGGGCTTACTGGGAACAGTGTCTTGCCGAAGCGATGCGCGACTGGTCCGAAGGTCTTCCCGAATGCATCGAACCGAGATTGTGGCTGGTCGATTATTATCTGGAAAACGAAGAACTCGACCTCGCCCAGCCCCACGTCGATTGGCTCGGAAAGTCGCGTCACAGCGACCCCCGCGTTCGAGCCACGCGTTGGAAATGGTGCCTCTTGGAGGCCATGCGATTGTGCCGACGAAAAGCCTGGCTGGGGCAAGTCGCCGAGCAGCTCGATCAAGCCGAGGCCTGTTGGCCGAATTGGTTGTCCCCAACCTGGTCGGGTTACCTTCGCGCCGCACTGGCCCTGCGGCAAGGCGACGCGGAGCAGTACCAACAACGCAGGGCCGAGGCGAGGGCGGCGTTGGACGGCGGCGACGAGGCCGACCTGGCCGACGCGGTGATGATGCTGGGGGCTGCCCAGCGGATGCGAGTGCCCAGTGCCGATCTCAAGCCGCTTCGCGTTCCCATCGATTCGGCGGCGAAGAACACCTCGGCGCTCTCCTCCAAGACGCTGCTTTTGGCCGGCGCGTTTTTCTACGACCTGCATCGCACCGGGCTGCTCTATCCCGCCTATCGAATGCATGGCGGAAAATTCGCCGACGAGCTGTTCAGCCGAATCGAAACCACCGCGGAGTGCAACAAAGTTCTAGAGCTGGAGGTTCCCGGGTGGCCCGCCATCTGCTGGCTGTCGACACGCACCCTGTTTGCGGGGACCTTCCAACCGAAGCTCCCCGCCGGTCTGCAAAAAGCCGGAAGCAAATTAAATCCTGATCTGACCGCGGCCCTCGAACTGCAAGCGATCCTCCAGGTCCCCAGACTCAATCGAAAACCGCGGCAGCTTTCTGCCTTGGTGCAGCGCGTCCGGGCTGCCGCAGATGCACAGACCGATCCATTCCAACGACATTGGTTCAATACGTTGGTCCGTGAAGGGGAGATGGTCAGCACCGCGGATAGCGATTTCGAAGACTCCTTCCGCAAGATGTTTGAGCGGGTCATCGATGGCGTCGCCCCCGATTGGGAGTCCGACGAAGACGATGACTTCTACGAGGACGACGAAGACACGTTTGACCCGTATTGCGATTGCGAACATTGCACCCGTGCTCGAGAACGACTGGGGATCCCGCATCCGATCAACGAGGAGGATGGGGACGAAGGCATTGATCAGCGGACGGGGCCGGCCATGCGACTCGATCCCGCAGAACTGCCCTTCGGCGAGCCCGCCGCACCGGTCAATTTGGATCCCAACGTGGAGCCTCCGCCGCCGAGCACCCCAGCGCCGCGGCCCAAGTTCGAGGTCGATCCCGAACGGCGCCGCAATCGACCGAAAAACCCCATGAAGAAACGGAAATCGCGATGAACGACTCAACCGCCTCCTCCGTCACCGATCCGTTCGCCGTGCTGGGATTAAAAGCCGGCTGCGACGAAGCCGAAGTCCGCGCGCGATACCTGGAACTGGTCCGTGAGCACCCGCCGGAAAAAGACGCCGAGATGTTCGGCAAGATCCAAGCCGCCTATCAAGCGGCGCGCGATCCCCTGTTCCTGGCCAAACAGCTGATCTGGTTCGATGAACAGGAGCCGCGACCTTGGAAGCAGATCCTGGACGAACAAGCCGCGCAGACGCCGCGATTGCCCACCGCCCATCTACTCAGCCTGGGCAATCTGTCGGCCAAGGCGAAGGAGGATCAAGATGGGTGATTCAATCGCCGAACGACAAAACGACTTCGGTTTGATCGATGTGATCGAAGCCTTCACCGCGATGCGGCAAGAGTTTCGCAATCGGTCCAACGAAGATCGTGAACTGGCCCAATCGCTGCATGAATCGACGACGAAGGTCGAAAGTTTTGCCCAACGGGTCACCGGATTGCTCGATTCCATCGAATCAAAAACCACCGCGTCGTCGGAGGATGATGCGGCACGACGATTGGCCGAGTGCTTGGCCGAGGTGGATCATTGTGTGTCCTACGCGATCGCAAGGGTCACCCAACCGAGTTCCGCCCCGAGGGAGCAGATCGAACAATCGATCAAAGCATTCGAACAAAACATTCGCACGCAGTCGGAGACCGTGATCGCGTCGCAGGGCTGGCTGGCCCGACGGTTCGCTCGACCGGCCGCAAATCAAATTTGCGAGATGGTTGACCGGGAACTCCAGCGTGCCAAGAATCAACTCGACCAAGCCCTGGCGGGACTTGCATCGCAAGATGCGACGATCAAGGGGTTGGCGATGTTGGCCGATCGCGTCCGCAAGCTGATCGAGACCAGCGGGATCGCCAAGGTCGAGACCGTGGGAAAACCATTCGACGGCGAGATCATGCACGCGATCGCTTCCGTGGCCGCCGAAACGATCGCCGAATCATTCCCCGCGCGAGACGGATCGCTTTCCGGAACCGTGATCGAACAGATCGCGCCCGCCTACCTCTACAAAGGGCGGGTGCTGCGTTTTGCGGAAGTCAAAGTTGCGTTGTAACCGCCCTCCTGTTTTTACTTAAATTGGATCCCTTGCAGTGACTCATTCCGACCTCTCGCCCGTGATCGGCATCGACCTCGGCACCACCAACAGTGTTGTCGCGGTCGTCGACGCAGGTCAGCCCAAGGTCCTTGCCGTCGACGGTGCGTCGATCATGCCTTCGGTGGTCGGGATCGACCCGAGTGGCAAATTGATCACCGGCTTGGTCGCACGCAACCAACAAGTCGCATTTCCGGACCGGACGGTGACGTCGGTCAAACGGCAAATGGGCAAAACGGTCCGAATCCCGATGGGCGATCAGGAATTTTCGCCTCCGGAGATCAGTGCAATCATCCTCCGCCGCCTCAAGGACCACGCGGCGATGGCACTCGGGGTTCCGGTCGACCGCGCGGTGATCACCGTGCCCGCGTTTTTTGATGAAAACCAGCGTCAAGCGACTCGCCACGCCGGGGAATTGGCGGGACTCAAGGTGGAACGGATCATCAATGAACCGACCGCCGCCACGCTGGCCTATCATGTACACGAAGACCGCGATATCAATGTCGTCGTCTACGATTTCGGTGGCGGCACCTTCGACGTTTCTATCGCCCGTATGGAGGCCGGCGTGATCGAAGTGATCAGCAGTCGTGGGGACACCGCACTCGGTGGCGACGATTTAGATCTTGCCCTGATGAATCACGTTGCCGATCGGTTCCAATCGGAACACGAAGTCGACCTGCGCGAGAACACGTCGGCCCGATGGCGACTGCTGCACGCCTGTGAGTCGGCCAAACGCGACTTGTCGACCGAGGAAACGGTGACGATTTCCGAAGAATTCATTGCCGAAAAAGATGGCCAACCCCTGCACCTGTCGGTCGCGGTTTCGCGTGATGAGTACGAAACGCTCATTTCCGGCTTCGTCGATCGTACCATCGAGTGCGTGGATCAAGCGCTGCGGGATGCGAAACTGACCTTGGACCAAATCGATGAACTGGTCCTTGTCGGTGGCTCTACCCGGACGCCGTTGGTCGAATCCCGCTTGCGCCAGGAATTCGGGCTCGCCCCCTGTCGCGCGGTCGACCCGGATCTGGCAGTTGCCCTGGGGGCGGCGATTCAGGGCGCGATGATTGAAGGCCAAGCCGTCGATGCGGTGTTGGTCGACGTCGCCACCCACACCTTGGGCATCGCAGCCCTCGCAGGCAGCGTTTTCGGATTGGGCGATCTGAAGTTTGTACCGATTCTCCATCGTGGGTCTCCGCTACCGGCCCGTTACGAAGACGCGTTCTTTGCCGTATCCGACGATCAAAAAGTTGCCGAAATCAAAGTCTATCAAGGAGAGCACGACGATCTGAAGCACAACAAACCGCTCGGCAAATTCAATTTGCCGCTCAAGAATCCTTCGGATTTACGCGGCAAAATCGTCGTCCGATTTGAATTGACCCTCGACGGAACGCTAAAAGTTACCGCCACACAGTCGGCCACCGGAATCAGCGAAGAACTGTCGATCACCAACGCCCTTTCCGAGTCCCAGGAGGAAGGACGCGCCGACGCGATCCGGCGAATCGACGACCTGTTCGAAACGGTCGAACCGATTCCGGCGGAAGACGCATCCGAGACTCAACCAGGTTGGCAACCGCGGCATCGAATCGACGCCGCCCAAGCTGTTGCGGACCCGAATTCGTCGACGAAGGAACTGGCCCTGATCGCCAAAGCGCTCCGCGTGGCGGGCTCGGCCGGAAAGGAAGATGCCGAAGAACTCCACGATTTGATCACGCAATTGAAGGAAGCCGTCGACGAGGAAAACGACGACTTGATCGACGCGTTGGTCCAAGAGATCGAGGATGTGATCTTTTATGTCGAGCAATGACCTTCGATGCCCCGCTTGCAGGGCGAAGCAACCCCTGCAACCGGTTTGTCGTCGCTGCGACGCCGATCTGAAACTACTGGTTCGCGCCCTCGAGCACGTCGCGGCGCTGGTCGCCCGGCACGAACAGGCGCGTGCTCGAGCCGACCATCATGCGATGGAAACCACCGCGCGACAGCTCGCGTTGATCGCTCCCAAACGGCTGGCGGCGATCTGCCTCGACGAAGGCGATCGTTGACTCACGGCGTCTTGTAACTCTCGGCCACATCGACCTTCGCTTCTTCGACGTGGTAAAACCGCTTGCAGTTGGTGCAGTACAGGTACCAGGCGAAATGATAGGCCGCGTTCGCCTTGTGCTTCTTGGGAATCCGTTTCTCCAACGCGTGCCCGCAGGCTCGGCAGGGGTCACCCGTTTTCTTCGGCTTGCCGCCAGACGTCGCGTTGGCGGGCGCGGTGACGTTGGCGGGCGCGGTGGCGTTGGCGGGCGCGGTGGCGTTGGCGGGCGCGGTGACGTTGGCGGGCGCGGTGGGGTTGGGTGTCGACGATTGGACGGGTGTGGCCGGGGCGGTCCGGCTGGCCGGCTTGGATTTGCGTTTGCCTTGTTTTGATCGAAACCCTTCATCGATGGCCAGGGTGATCGCCTGCCTTGCTTCGCCGGCCAATTGATCGCAACGGTCGTTGTCTTCGATCCCCGAATGACCCTTGATCCAAATCAGCTCGACGTCATGTTTGAGGTATTGATCGAGAAACCGTTCCCAAAGATCCACCGATCGCGACTTCCTGCCTTTCCATTGCCTGGAAGCGTGGCGAAACAGAAGCCCGGTGTTGACGGAATCGACAACGTAACGTGAATCGCTGTGAAGCCGAACCCGACAACGCCGTTTCAACGCCTCCAGCCCGACAACGGCCGCCATCAATTCCATCCGCTCCACGGTCGTTTGCTGAAACCCGCAACTGAGCTCTTTGTGGTGGTCGCCGAATCGCAAGACGACGCCATACCCGCCCTTGCCGCCTTCTTTTTCTGCGCCACCGTCGCTAAAAATCGACACCCGCCCTACCGGGTTGTTGTCGGAATTCTCCGACAGATAAATCAATTCCAGCTCCGGTGACCGCGCAAAGGAGTACAGCAGTTGGCGACGAATCTCGGTCTCGTCCAGGCCACGTCCGACGTGAAAGGGCAACCAAGCCAACGAGTGAAATCCACGCCGCAACGTCTCCTCCAAAATGGTCTTTGACAGCCGCTTGAAGTCCTCGGCGCGGAGTTCGCCTTGGGGATGAACACGCGAAGGGGCCAAGAAAACAGTCGCAGACCGATCGGACGTCGGGGGTAAAACAAGCAGTTCGCCCGGTCGCAGGTCGCCGGCATTGAAATGCCGCTCGTACGCACCCGCCACGTCGCTAAATGCAGCCGAACATCGACGCAGCGCAGCGGTCGGCTCGCCGCCGACACAGTCGACATCGACGACCAATGCGTCCGTCGGCAATTGCGTCAATGCAGTGCTGGAAAATCGAAGCATCGGCAGAAGCTGTCTCGGGCGGCGCTGGGGCGATCTAGAATAGCTATTGTTCGTCGCCGGCGGAGCGATGTCCAGGCCGTTCGAGGTAGGGGACCGGTTGTAGGGGGGGGGAAGTGAGCGAGCGGGGAGAAGGATGGAGGCAGAACGAAGGTGAGGGCGATGTGATGGGAGGGCCGAACGATCGAGAGCCGTTGTGGGTCTGGCCCGCTGCGCGCCAACGCATGCGATTGGGACTCGCCCTGCTCGGACTCAGTCTACTCTTTGTGATCGTCTACGGCGGCGCGGAAATCATCACGTCGCTGCGAACGGCGCGTTATCCAGTGCATTTCTCGTTTGAATTGTCGCTTCCGTTTGTCCCCGCGTTGAGTCTCGTCTACTCCTCTGTCTATTTGATGTTTGGGTTCATTGCACTGACCTTGCCAACCCAAGACCGCCTGAATCAGTTTGTCGCGCAAATGGTTCTGATGACACTGATCGCCGGCGCGTGTTTTCTGATCTATCCGGCTGAGTTGGCTTTTGAGACACCGGAAGTGGTCGGATGGGCGGCAATGCCGTTTCGATGGGCCGATCGAATCAATTTGACCTACAACTGTGCGCCTTCATTGCACGTGGCATACGCGAGCTTGTGCGCCGCGACGATGTGGCGTCGACGGCGCGTCTGGGGAATGGTGTTTTGCGTTTGGGCGATCGCCATCGCGGTCTCGGCCTGGCTGACCTACCAGCACCATCTGGTCGATTTGATCACCGGCGGTCTGCTGGGCACCTGGACCGCCCGTCAAGTGAGCCTCCACCGCGTCTTCGCGCGTCGGTAGATTCTTTGCGGTTGGTCGCCAGGCGGACGGGATCGGGGTATGCTGTAGCCCCCGGCAACCGCGGCAAATGAACCCCCCGTCTTCCCGCACCATGCATGTTTTATTTGTCCACCAAAATTTCCCCGCCCAGTTCGGCCAAATCGCCAACCACTTGGTGCAAAAGCATGGTTGGCGATGCACGTTTGCATCACAGCACGGCGGTGAAATCGAGGGCATCGGCCGCGTGCTGTACGAACCACGCGGCGGTGCCCGTGCGGAGACGAATTTTTGCAGTCGCACCTTCGAGAATCAGATCTGGCATTCCACCGCGCTGTTCGACGCCCTGAGATCGCGTCCCGACGTCCAACCCGATTTGATCGTCGGACACAGCGGAATGGTTTCGACGCTGTACTTGCGCGAGTTGTACGATGTGCCGATCATCAACTATTTTGAGTTCTTCTATCGCACCCGGGACAGCGACATCGACTTCCGTGTCGACCTTCCTCCCTGTGACACCGCCACGCTGTTGCGAGCTCGAACCCGCAACGCGATGCTGTTGCTGGACTTGGAAAACTGCGATGCCGGATACGCCCCCACCGCATTTCAGCAGTCTCAATTGCCGGCGGAGTTCCGACCCAAGATCCGCACGATCTTTGACGGGATCGACACGGATTTCTGGAAACCGATCGAACGCCCCAGCCGTCGGGTCGCTGCGATCGACATTCCATCGGACCATCGGGTGTTGACCTACGTCAGCCGCGGCATGGAATCGATGCGTGGCTTCGACATCTTCATGCAAATCGCCGATCGAGTCTGTCGGGAACGCCGGGACGTGACCGTGCTGGTGATCGGCGAAGACCGGATCGCCTACGGTGGGGACGCCCGATTCACCGAAGGAAAAACGTTTAAAGAGTGGTTCCTCAGCAAACAGGCAATCGATCTCTCGCGGATCCACTTCGTCGGACGTGTCCGGCCCTCCGAGCTGGTCAATGTGTTTTCTCTGTCGGATGTTCATCTCTACCTAACCGTCCCGTTCACGTTGAGCTGGTCGTTGCTGAACGCGATGAGTTGCGGCGCGCTGGCGATCGGCAGCGATACCGCTCCGGTGAGAGAGTTGATCGAAGACGGAAAGAACGGATGGTTGGTGGACTTTTTCCAGATCGACCAGTGGGTGGAGCGTGTTCTGCAGGCACTCGATGCTCCGGCCGCGTTTGATCCGCTCCGAAAGGCGGCACGGCAGACCGTTTTGGATTCGTACACGCTGCCAAAGTGCCTGGACAAGATGCTGACGCTCTATCGTGAATTAGGAGTCGGCGTTGACGCGGATTCGAGTGCCGATCCATGATTCTACTCTTGGGCGGCAGCGGGTATGTCGCAACGACGTTCGCAAGCCGGCTGTCAGATCGAGGCCTGAACTTTTGCGTGATTTCACGGCGGGACTGCGACTACACACGGCGTGATCGTTTGATCGAGTTGATTGATCAGACGCAACCGTCGTTCCTGATCAACGCTGCCGGGTACACGGGCAAACCCAACGTGGAAGCCTGCGAACACCACAAAGCCGATTGTTTGCTGGGCAATGCCGTCCTTCCGGGCATCGTCCGCGAGGCCTGCGAGCTGCGCAACATTCCCTGGGGACACGTCTCGTCGGGCTGCATTTACAACGGCTCACGTCAGGATGGATCGGGGTTTCGTGAAACCGACCCGCCAAATTTCTGCTTTCGATCACCGCCCTGCAGTTTTTATTCGGGCAGTAAAGCGATCGGCGAGGAGTGTCTTCAAGGAGCGGACAACGTGTTTGTATGGCGGTTGCGGATTCCCTTCAGCAATCGAGATGGCGAACGCAACTACCTGTCAAAAATAATGCGTTACGAGCGTCTGTTGGACGTGACCAATTCACTCGCCGATGTGAATGAATTCGTCGATGCTTGCCTTCACTGTTGGCAAAATCGTGTCCCGTTTGGCGTCTACAACATCGTCAACACCGGCGCGGTCTCTACCGGCGAAGTCGTCCAGTTGATTCAGGCACAGCGCAACATCGACCGCGCCTTTCAGTACTTTCGCGACGAAGCCGAGTTCATGGCCGCGACCAACGGAGTGCCACGCTCCAGCTGCGTCCTGGACAACTCGAAACTCATCCAAACGGGGTTTCCGATCCGAGATGTCCGCGAAGCAATCGCGGCGGCGTTGGAGACTTGGCAACCGGAGCGTTAGCCCAATGCTTCTACTTTGGCTCTAACGGTGTTAGCGGAACACCGCCGAGCTTGGGAGCCGATGACGGTTGCTGTCCACCGTTGCTGCCCAGCCTGCTTCGGTTGGCTGGTTGCTCCGTCGCGCTCAGTAGCCCCATTCCTCGGCGGGGCCCGTTCCCCACGGCGTGATCGTGACGCAGTTATCCACCTCCTGGACGCCACCGGTCGACCAGGCCGTCCGTTCGACTTCGGTAAGTTCGTTGAGCGAGTGGACATCACCGGTGATGGTCACTTTCGAATCTTCAACCTCCACCGCCAACGTCTTGGAATTCAACAGCGAACTACGCTTGAACGCCGATTCGATCGCAGTCTTGATCGCACTGATCGTTTGGGGCGAAACCACCGCAATCTCATTTTTCATTCCTCGAGCGCCACGAAGGTGGCGAAGCGCGCGGTCAACGGCGTCTTTTTGGTAGCGGTGTTCAACCGTTCCTTCCGCTTTGATCCAACCGTCCTCGACAGCGATTTGAATGCTCCGGTCCGGCACTTCCGAGTCCCACTGGAGGGCATGGACGGCTGCAGCGGCGATCTGCTCGTCGTCCAAAACGTTTGCATCCGACGGTCGGACCTGGATTTCGTTGGCGACCGCACGCACACCATGTATACGCTTTGCCACTTCCTCGGCCTTGTGTTTGACCGAATAGACCGGGACATGACCGGCCAGTGTCACCACACCGTCTTTTGCGGTCACGCCGATCTGTGCGGCATCGACACTCGGCTCCCACTCCAATTCGTCCAAAACGTCACGCTGCAGGTGTGCGTCTGTTTTCATTTCGATGGTCTTTTTCATGATCCCGTTCACCTCCTTCGGTCATGGAACACACCGTTTCCAATGACGTTACGACTTTCTCTGGACTGTGTTTCGGCCTTTGATTCTTGCCCATCGACTCGCTTGAACAACGACTGGGCCAAGGCGATTCGAAGGAGTGCAAGTCGTGTGCCAACGGACCGCAGCCGAACGCGTCTGCGGGTCAGCCGATGCGGGTGGTGCTGTGACGATCGATGACTACTGCAGATTCGTCACGTTTTGCTGTGCCAATCGAGGCGACGCCGCGGTGACCTGCAAAAGCCGCGCGGGGCCTCGCTCGCCGATCAGCTGAATCCGTGTGCCATCGGGTAGTCGTTCTCGGAGCTGCCCGATCAGCACGCGCTTCTCCATGATGACCAACGCATGCTCGTTCTCGGCGATAAACTCACCGAGCGCTGTTGAGTTGCTGTTATCAAAGTGCCGGACATCGCTGCGCTGAAGATAAAAGGGGACCTCGGAGAACTCATGAGAAAGGGTGGCAATCGCTGAGTTCGCACTCAAAGGAAGCTTGGTCCGCAACGGAGACGCGGCGGCAAAGATCGTTTGCCGACGACTGTAGGCCGGAACGATCTGATGCATCACCATCACTGCCAACAAGAGGGTCAGGGCCGACGAGGAACCCCACGCATACTTGCCTTGATGTCGATCGGCAATCATCAGCAAACTGCCCACCAGCAGCGACGTCCAGATCAAGATCCAAACGTAACTCGTGATCGAAACGTTTGCTCCGGTCAATGCGATGAATGCCGAAAACCCGACGCCGGCCAAACAGGTCGCTGCCGTCGCCGTTCGTGCCGACCAAAAACGGGCAAACCACTCTCGCGAATTTGTCGTCGATCGTTTGGTGACGTAAACAAGATAGTGACCGACCATCAACGACAAGGCTGGGGCGGCCGGCAACAGGTACGTCGGCAACTTGCACTTGGCGATCGAAAAGAACACGAAACACCATCCGCTCCAAAGCATCAGGAATCCCAGCACCGGTGGACGACTTTGGGACACCGTCCGTGTCCGCGACGTGAGAAACCCGACGTAGGGAATCGTCAAGAACGTCCACGGATGGCCGGCCAGCAAGAGCACCGGGATGAAAAACCAAATCGGTCGGGCATGAAATTCACCTGCGAACCGCGCCACATTGTGGCGGTAAAAGAATTCGACCAGGAAAGACGGGTCCTGCATCGAGACGGCGACCAACCAGGGTGCGGTGATCCCGGCAACGACACCCAGCAGCATCAGGTAATGCCGAATGGTCGGCGCGACGTACGATTCGGTGAGCCAGCTGAAAACGATCAAGGGCGGCAGCAAGAGCACCAGTGCAAGCGGCCCCTTGGTCAGAAACGCCAAGCCACAGAACATTGCCGCCGCCAACCACCATCCCAAATGCAATGTCCGCTTGCCGGCGGCAGGCTTGATCGCCTCATAGACGCTGAATAACGAGAGCGTGGTCAATAGCGTCAACACACCGTCGATCAAGAGATACCGGCTGGTGAAAACAAATCCCACCGACAACATCAACACGCCGGTTGCGAACAGTCCGATTCGGCTGCCAAAGTTGCGATTGCCAAACCACATGGTCGCCAGCAACGTCCCGAAAGCCGCCAGCGCCGGAACCAATCGTGCCGACCATTCACTGACACCGAAGACACGATAGCTGATCGCACACAACCAATACAGCAGCGGCGGTTTGTCATAGTAGGGCTGGAAATTGAGTTGCGGCAGAACCCAATTCCCACTGACAAGCATCTCACGCGGAATCTCGGCGTAACGGGTTTCGTCTCGATCGATCAGCGGATAGCCGAGATTCGTAAACAGGAAGAGTGCCGCGACGACTAATAGCAGTCCGTGGACGATTGAAAAAGGACCGGAGATAACGCCTGTTGTCGCCACGGAAGGAAACTGAACCATGTTCCACCAATAGCGGACCAGTCCGGCCAGCACCGTCGGAATGTGGGCCACCGAAACCGTGCTGTTGCCGGCCGCCCGCGGTCGATGGGACACGCCCACTTCCACCACCGAGTGTCCCCGCTTCTTCGCTTCCGTCAACAATTCCGAGTTCACCAGGAACCCGCTGGTGGAAATCGTCAGTTCTTGCACCACGTTCCGGTGAAACAGTTTGAGCGCGCAATCCACATCACGAACTTCGGTGCCGAGCAAGCATCGAACGATCCCGTTGTAGACGCGGGAGTAAAAACATCGCAATCGACTATCCTTGCGATCGATCCGATAACCACACACGATGTCGTACCGCTGGGACAAAAACACCAACCGGTCCAACTCGGCTAGATCGAATTGGCAGTCCGCATCGGTAAACGCGACCAGATCGCACGTCGCGGCCGCGAATCCGTTTCGCAAGGCGGCGCCGTAGCCGAGATTGTCGTCATGACGGATCAGCCGAATCGCGGGGTTCAGTCGTGCGGCCTCGCGGACCAACGCCGACGTTTCGTCTGTGCTGCCATCGTCGACGACAATGATTTCGTATCGATCGGTCAAGTCGCCCAGCGCCGACTCTGCCTCCGCGATCGCTTGGCCAATCACCTCGGCTTCATTCCAAGCCGGCAAGACGAGCGAGAGACTTGGCGATCGCTTCGGCGCTGCCCCCTTGATCGATGGGTGGCCGGAACGGTGATCGAATTGGTCGAGTGGTTGCATCCTTGCGATCCTTTGTACTAGAGATTTAGTAATTCAGCTTGTATGGCCGCCAATCCCGCGGCACAAGATCAGTTGCCGACATGAGACGTGAAAAGACGACTCTCGGTGGAATAGAACGTGACCCAAAGTTGGTCACCCCGAATGAGAATCCAGCAGAACCCTGGAGCGGCCTTGGCGAAAATGGTCTGGTCGGTCCACGTCGTACTGCGCAGCTTGCTTCCGCTGCCGCTGACGACCTGCAACCATCCATGTCCCGAATCGTTCAGCTGCAAATCGTGATCATGGCCTGACAAATACAGATCGACCGCGTGCTCACGCAACAATTCCGGAACTGTTTCGGTGATTGCAGGATAGGCACCATGTCTTCCACCCGAAATCGCCGGATGATGCCCGATGACGATTTTGAACGTTGCATCGCTTTGAGTGAGTTGTTGATCCAGCCAAGCCAATTCGTCCTTGCCCCGTCGGTCAGGGTTCGCGATCAAATAGGTGTCGATCACAAACAGGTCGATCGCGACATCACCGATCAAGTGGCGAACGGAATAGTGATTGGCCGGCATCGTCCAGCGGTCACTTTTTTCCGTGTACCGAACCTGGGCATTGATATCGCCACCGTAGTCGTGGTTCCCGAGACAGACGTAGAACGGAAACGGAAACGAAGGTTCATCAAACAGGTTTTCGAAATCCGTTTGGAATCGCGGGTCGTCGACCGAGTCGACGCCGTGCTCATAAAAGTTGTCGCCCAGCAGCACGACGGCGTCGGGCGCTGCCCCTTGCGAATGACGTCTCATCGCGGCCACGACCTCTGTTCGCTGGTTGGAATCGTATCCGGTATCCCCGATGACCAGCAGGCTGAACTCCGATTCCGGATCGATCACTTGAGGCGACTCGCCCGTCTCGACCACTCGCTCGCCGTGCGTGACGATGATCCACTGATTATGTGCGGCGAAGCGATAGCCGGCGTACAGAATCATCGCCAGAGCGACGAAGCCGACGGCTCGTTTTGCAAAGTCTTTCATGGAATCGGTATGAGTTGTGGCAATGAAGAATTGGCAATCGTTGGTGTGTAGCCTTGAGGCGATTTTTCCCTCGCTGCGGAGCAGCGAGAGTAGGCGGCTAAAGCCCAATA